>NZ_JBGQQW010000021.1:0-62707 GCF_045528485.1 Desemzia sp. FAM 23990 | reverse complement strand
TGCAACTGATGAAGAGATACAAGGTTGGGCAACGAAATTAAATACACGTCCCAAAAAATGTTTGAATTGGAAAACACCTTATGAAATCTTTTATAAAACTGTGTTGCACTTAATTTGACAATTTAAGACACAAAAAAGCATTTGATTCCTCTATAATTAAGTTACTGAACCAAACTATCAGGAGGAAAATCAAATGCTTTTACCTAAGAATATCAGATTAAAGGACAAAAATACAGATGCTGTGCTCAAACAATTACTAAACATAAAAGACTCAAACATTTTCTTTTCTAAACATGCCCTCACGAAGGAAAAAGTGAAGGGGCGTATGGCCAATGTTTGTACCGGAATATTGACCTATACACCTAAACAGTGTGCTTGTTGTGGCTTTGATAGCGTGATTCATCATTCTTATAAAGAGTGTTGGATTCAATTTATTCCTTTTCAGGAGGTGCCTACCTATCTTCATCTTTTTAAACAACGATTTTTTTGTAAACAATGTGGCCATACTTTTTCCGCCAAGACTTATTGCGTTGCAGAAAATTGTTCACTTTCTCGTGCGTTGAAGTTCGCCATTGCGATTGATTTAAAGAAAAAGATTTCCATGAAAGACATTGCCCAGCGCTATTTTGTTTCTGTTAAGACGGTTGAACGAGTCTTAGATTCTTTCTTTAAAGAACCTAAATTTAATCCGAGTTACTTACCAAAAAATTTATCAATTGATGAATTTAAGGGAACCAACGACTGTGAGGGTGCTATGTGTTTTATTCTCAGTGATGCCCTAACGGGCAAAATTTTTGATATCTTGGATGATCGAAGAAACTTTAAACTCATGGCTTATTTTCTAAGATTTACGCAGAAAGCTAGACAAAATGTCCAGCACATTGTCATGGATATGAACGCTGGCTATCACCAAGTCACCCAAAAACTATTTCCTAATGCTCAGGTTTCTATTGATCGGTTCCATGTCGTTCAACAACTTACGCGAGCCTTCAATAAGCAACGCATTCAAGTCATGACTAACTTGAAAAAGAGTGATCCAACAGCCATGAAAGATCAGCGGAAATTAAAAAAATACTGGCGCACACTTCTAAAGAAAAACAAAAAAATCAATTTTACCTCCTTTAAGCAGTTTCCTCTATTTAAACAGAAATATGTGACAGAGTCTGAAGTGTTGGATCATTTATTAGCGATCGACACCTCCCTTAAAGAAAGTTATGAGGTCTACCAAGAACTATTGGCTTCCTTTGAAGCCAAAGATTCGCTTCGCTTTTTCACTCAAATGGAACAGCTCCCAACAACCTTAGATCACTCATTTAAAAAAGCGATTCTTTATCTGACAAAACATAAACAGGCGATTAGCAATGCACTGACCTATCCCTATTCTAACGGAAAGCTGGAAGGAAAAAACAATCTCATCAAAGTAATGAAACGCATGGCCTTTGGCTTCCGTACCTTCCGTCATCTCCGAAGGAGGATACTGATTCAACAGAACCTTTGCAAAATTATTTAATAACGAAAAATGGGAAACGCAGAAGCGCTTCCCAAAAGTGATTTAATTTAAAACAACACCATTTGACAAAGAACCAAAAATTGTTTTGTTCAAAATATTACCTAACTAAAGTGAATAATCCGGTTCGCCGCACCGGATTATTCCGTCTATATTTATTTTAACTTCTAAATTGAAGCAAACAATAATTTCATACTATGAAAAATACTGTGATATTGAAGTATTAAAAATTATTTTTTTATAAATCTCTCCAATTGCTTACTTTATTTTTCCATACATAGCTATATTTATCTAACAAATCACTTACCTCTAAAGGTTTTCTTCCTGTAAGCTTTTCAACAGCATCAGAAACAACTGCCATCTGCCCTTCTGCAATACCTGCTTCATTTGTTACCATATCATTACTACACCATGGCACTGGTGCTTTTGAATTATCTTCATTAGTTGTACGAGGAATATGAAGAGCATCTAGATATGTATAAAATTCTTCATCATTCATAGGTACATATTTAAAATTAATTCCAGATTTCTCAGCTATCATCTCGCAAATATCACGCTGACTAACAGGTGTCGAACTTGTAAGATCATAATCCATGTTATGTTCGCCTTTTCCAAGAAGAAGTGCTGTTGCACATCGTGCACTATCATCCTTAGCTATAAAAGTTGCTTTTCCCTCCCTTGCAGTTGTTCCCCATAAATTGTTACTTAACATTGCAAGCATAACTGAAGTTGTAAGGTAATTTTCCATATAAAGGTTATTTCTCATAATATTATACTCAAGTCCACATTCTTTTAAATATGCTTCTGTGGCAGTATGATCAGGTAATACATACTGCTTATATTCCTCACGATTTGCTCCGAAGAAAGATGTGTATGTAATATGCTTAACCCCAGCTATAGCACATGCATCTATAACATTTTTGTGCTGTTTTACACGTTCCGGTCCATTCAAAATTCCTGAAACAAAATATATTCTGGCTCCGTCCTCGAATGCTTTAACCATTCCTTCTTTATCATCATAATTTGCTTCTCTTACAGAAACGCCCTTTTTCTTCCAAGCTTCTCTTTTTTCTTCTGGCAAACGCTTGATATTAGGACATGTAAAAATTAATTTTTCACCTGAAACAATTTCAAGCATATTTGCAGCAACTCTGCCACCTAATTGTCCGTCACAACCAGTTACTATATAGCGCATATAATCTCCTCCTAAATTTAAGTTATTTCAATAACTAAATATATATTATAACACTTCTATTGCAAAATCTAATTCGTTTATGTTATAACTTATAAAAGATATTTATAAGAGAGGGGCTATAAAATGCAACTTGTACAGCTTGAATGTTTTATTCATTTGGCAGAAACTTTAAATTTTTCAATTACCGCACAATACTTACATATATCACAGCCAGCAGTTTCTTATCAGATAAAAGCTTTAGAGGATGAACTCAATCTTAAATTGCTTAAACGCACAAGACGTAACGTAGAGCTTACTGCTGCTGGGCTTTCATTTTACACTGATACTAAAGATATCGTTTCACGAATTAACACGGCTATTGCCAAATCAAAAAGTATTTCAGAAACGTATAAATCAACTTTATCGATTGGTTACGAAGGAAACATAATTGAAACAAAATATTTCCCCGAAATTATGCGCGCTTTTAAAAAGAATCATCCACATGTGTTCGTCCATTTAAAAACAGCCGATTACAGTGAAAAATATAGTCTGATTGCCGGTAACAAGCTAGATATCATTTTTTCTGATAAAGAAAGCATTGAAACTGTAACTAACATATGCTATGAAGAACTGTTTACCGGAAAATTTGTTTGCGTAATGCCTAAAAATCATCCACTTGCTTGTCAGACAACCATATCCGTGGATGATTTGCGTACTCAGCCACTTGTTCTACGTGAAACCATAAAATGTACTCCTGCAATGAAACATCTGCAGAACCAATTACAAAACAATAATCTGCACTGCCCTATTTATTTTGCGGATTCGCTTACTCTAAATTATACAATGATCAAGAGTGAAATGGGTATCGGGGTTTTCCCTGATTTTATCAGTCCCCCCGATGACGAACTATCTATTATACCTTTATACACTCCAAACATGGACAACCATATTTCTTACGGTGTAGCATGGAGGAAAAATAACAACTGTCAGGAATTAAAAGCTTTTATTAAAATTACTGCACTTACCTATAAAAAAATGAATATTTAATATTATGCATCCTTGATTGATATAGCAAACTTCTATAAGATTCACATCAAGAGGATTATGGACTCATAGAGCGTATAAGTGGGTCTCTACTGTGTATCAGTGGAACCATGTGCGTGAAATAATCAAAATCACTAGATTCAGTTTGAAACTCTGAATGTAAATCTAAAGATTTACTGCTTTTTAAGATAGGCGTACCATATCCTAAATCTAGATAGCATAACAGGTCGGATTTTAATGGGTCTATATTATTTGGTGTTGTTACTCAAAAATGAGTAGGGACACCAAATCTTTTTTTATAACGACGAATTTACAATTTAAGTGCAACAACAATAATAAAATAAAAAAAGATCCATAGTTTTCCTATAAAATAGATGTACCAACCAACTATTAGAAGGAGAAAGCTATGAATCCATACACACATCTTACCATGAATGAGCGAGAAACAATATTCCTAATGTATGAACAAGGCGAAACTATCGGGCATATATCCGAGACCCTGGACCGTTCTAAATCGACTATCTCAAGAGAATTACATCGTAATTCAAACAAGGATGGCAGTTATTCACCGTCAACTGCTCATGGAGAGTATAAACGTAGAAAACGACTATGTGGCAGACATCGCACGCTAGATAAAGACTCTATTTTCCAGTTGGTCAAACGACTATTTCTCAACGAACAATGGTCTCCAGAACAAATTTCTGGTCGTTTGAACCTTGAAAATTCCAAAAATAAAATCAGTTATAATACTATCTATCGTGCAATTTATCGTGGCGACTTCGATGAGCCTGGTTTATCAACCGGTAATCGAGGCGCTATCCGTAAATTAAGACACAGAGGTAAAACACGCCATTCTAAAAATCACGTAGAGAGAAGAGGAAAGATCCCTATCTCCAATACGATTCATGAACGACCAGATAGCGCTAATAAACGAACTGAGATTGGTCATTGGGAAGCAGATACAGTTGCAGGTCAAACTGGTAAAGCGTGCTTAGTAACGCTAGTTGATAGAAAATCTAGATTATTACTAATCGGTAAATCTGAGAAGAAAGCTTCTAAGCCGGTAGTTGACCAAATGATTAAATTACTACAAGGTATTGATTCTAATTTTTGTAAAACCATTACACCTGACCGTGGTAAAGAATTCAGTCAACACGCCCGATTGACTGAGGAATTAAATAATACGCAAATTTATTTTCCAGATCCTCATGCTCCTTGGCAAAGAGGATCTAATGAGAATACAAATGGACTCCTTAGAGAGTACTCACCGAAAGGTGTTGATTTGACAGATGCAACTGATGAAGAGATACAAGGTTGGGCAACGAAATTAAATACACGTCCCAAAAAATGTTTGAATTGGAAAACACCTTATGAAATCTTTTATAAAACTGTGTTGCACTTAATTTGACAATTTAAGGTACAAATTAAAATTTAAAGTTGCTTTATTTATTAAATCTAATATTAATAGCTTTCATTGCTAATCTATAATTATCATTATCAAGAGTGCTGAATAGCTCTAACGGTGCTAGTGCAGAAGAATTATTATATAAATTAAAAGCTAGGTCTACCATTTTTCTATCTCCACTACTAAAATCTACGTTTTCAAAATAGTTAGGTTTAATCCAATGCTCGTCAAAATCATATAAGCTATTAACTTTATTGTATAGGTCACTATTACCACTAATGATAAAAAATAAAGCTATTCGTTCCTTATCTGTAGCACGTGTATTATCTTTTGCAATTAATTTGAATAATCTATCTGTGTGTTCTTTATTTAAGCCTAACTGAATTTCACTTTTTTGTAACGTTGGCGTGTCAACTAACATGGTATTACTATCTTGCTTTATATCCACACGTCCAACTTCTGTACTAGCTCTACAACTATTACATGTTATTGAAATATTATTTTGTTCCATATTGCTACCATAACTAGAAGTAAAAGCTCTACTTCCACAACTACTGCAAATTAACTGGTGAATATTTTTATATTCCATTTCCATTTTATCATCCCCAATTTAGTTATTATTGTTACTGAAAACGATCTTTTAGTAGTGTTAAGTAAAAAAGATAAATATAAAGATATTATTTATTAAAGTAATTTATAATGATTCCTACTACAACTCCAAATCCCATACCTACTACCACATTTGTTACAATGTCTTTTGTTATTACACCGTAAATAAGCCCTATAATAATTCCAATACAAGGAAAAATTGACGAAATCATGGTTGACTGGTTAGATTTAATCTTTTTGTTTTTTGCCATTAAATTAATCTCCTAACTTTTGATTAAGTTTAAAACAATCATAACCTTATTATACTTGATTTAAACTGAAAATTTAAAAACCTAGTCTAAAATTTAATAATGTTTCGCTAATTTCATCTTCATTTATACCAATGTATCTTTTCGTAATTTTTTCACTGCTGTGACCGAATATTTCCATGAGTGTAGCCACGTCTTTTGTTTTCTTATAATAGTGATAGCCGAATGTCTTACGAAGGGTGTGGGTGCCTATATCGTCTCTTCCTAGTAGCTTAGAGACCTTTTGAAACATCTGATAGACCGTATTCACTTCTATATGTCCACCCTTGGTGCTTGGAAATAAATAGTCCTCTGGATCTAAGTCTTTCGTGTACTCCTGGATCAAGTCCTGCAGACTACTCAAATACAAAATACGAGTTTTTCCCGTTTTCTTTTCGATAATACGCGGATTTTTTGAGGAAATCAGGTCTTGTTTCTTCAATTTTACGATATCGGACATACGTAAACCGCTATTAATGCCGATCAAAAACAGAAAAACATCCCGATCTGCGTTTTTATTGCGCCTCAAACAGAATAAAAAGTCGTTTATTTCTTGCTGAGTCCGTAATGGTTGAACGTTGTAACTCATTTAAAAGCCCTCTCCTCTCACAAAAGTGATACATGATTTTGTTTAGTATACCATATAATCATGTGTTGGAAGGCAATGCAAAAAAAGAACCCTATTGGAATAGGATTCCCGATACACGTTTTTATACAATTTCATGTATTGCTAATCTAATATATATTTTTTTACTTATAAATTTATCTCTTTTTACTTATTACAATTACACATATTAGTTGTTGTTTTTGAAATACTTCAAAATGATCTACTAGTGATTTATATATTATCAAAACGTAATTTAATTTGCCAATTTTGAATTTATTGGTTTAATTTTCAAGTTTAATGATGTATTTTTTCTAAACTCAATAAATATTCTTTTCTTTCAAAACCTCCGCCATACCCACCTAAATCACCATTAGCATTTATTACTCTATGGCAAGGAATGAGTATAGAAATTTGATTTGCTCCATTTGCATTTCCAACGGCTCTTACTAAATTTTTGTTACCTAGTTTATTCGCAATTTCTTGATAAGATGTTGTTTTACCAGGTGGAATAGAAATAAGAATATCCCATACTTTTTTTTGAAAAGGAGAACCCTCTTTAAAAAGAGGTATTGTAAACTCTTTTAATTCTTTTTTAAAATAATATTCTAGCTGTTCTTCTAGTTTATCATTAATGCTAGTATTCCCAGGTATAATTCTAGCATTATGCTTGTTGCGGAGTTTTTCTATTTCTTTTTCAAGTCCTCTTCTATCCATAAATTCTAGTAGATATAGATAATTCGAGTCAGATAAACTGATCATTCTACCAATAGGAGTAGATAATATATTCGCATTAATAATAGAAATAGTTGTTTTTTTTGGAGGATTACCTAAAATTTTGGTAAATGCATCATTGAATGCACTGGCAGATTCATATCCTAATGAAAGTTGTTGATCAATAACTTTGGTGCCTGCCAATATTTCTTTGAAAGCCATACCCATTCTACGTGACCGGGCATATTGAACAAATGTCATATCATAAATTTCTTTAAATTTTCTTCTTGCTGTAGCAGAATGAATTCCTAAATTGTGAAAATCTGACTCTTTCCATCTCTTTTCAGGATTTTTTTCTACTTCCGCTATTAAAAGTTTCACTTCATCCGAAATACTATTAGGATAGGTTAATGGATGACATCTCTTACATGGACGAAAACCGGCAAGTAGAGCTTCTTCTGCTGTTAAGTAGAACTCACAATTTTCAAATTTTGGTTTTCTTGCTGTACAAGTCGCATGACAAAAAATTCCAGTTGTTTTTATTCCAGCAAAAAAAATACCATCATAATTAGAATTTTTTTCAATTAATGCTTTATAAAATTCTTCTTTTTTATACTCAGAAGTAATCATATTTAGGCTCCTCTTATGTTAAGCTAGCTTGATTTTACCTTGCTCTTGTAAATTATGAAATAATTCTATTATCTGAGAAAAGTACATTTCTTTTGAAAGACCACTTGTTGTCCAATCTAAATATAAAGAAGGTCCATAGCTAATTCTAGAGATACCAAGGTTTAAATAATCTTCTATTTTATCATTTTTTATATCTAGCATAATATTAAGAGGAATGTTAATTTGCTCAACTATTTTTTCTATAAATTTTTTATTTTTTAGTCCAGGGATAAAAATTCCATCTATTCCTGCGTTTGAATATTCTAAAATCAAAGCTATGGCATTGTCTAATGTTTTAGTAGAGATATTTTTCCCTTCAATATCATCGAAGAAAAAAATATCTGTCCGTGCGTTGATAAATAATTGGTTTAAAGTGTCCACTTTTTTTATAGCTTTTATTCTATCAACAAATAGTTCTTTATTCATTAGATTATGGGTATCTGGAAATTTATCTTCAATATTAATGCCTACTATGTTAGATTCTAAAAGAATCTTTGTATTAGTTTGAAGCTCTGAAATAGTTGAAGCATATCCTGATTCTATATCTACAGACAAAAATTTTCCTGGAATTTTCTTAGCGATTGTAAGTAACTTTTGAAAGCTCAAATTTTCTCCGTCTTCTATACCTATATTTTTTGCGATTGCATAACTACTTGTAGCTATAATATTTATATTATTTTGAACTAGCATATCTGCAGTTTCATTATCCCATATATTTAATAACACTACAGGTTGTTCTCTTTTGTGTAAATTTTTAAATTGTTGAATCATAAATAGCACCTCTTTCTAATTTATTATCTAATTATAGAAAAGTAAATAATAAATATCTTTCGAAAAATGAACAAGTATTTTTTTTAATTACTTAATACTTGTTAGGAGTAGTACTATTTATAATTTTATTAGTTTCAATAAAATAAAGACTATACTGTTTTTAGTTAGCTAATATATAGTAAAAATTAGTAGAGAAAATAGAATATATGAAAATTAAAGAAAGATATTCAAAATGAAATTCAAAAAAAAAACTTTGATTAATCAAGGTTCTCAATACATGAAATTAAGCAATTTCGTGTATTTATATATGAATTTAGCAACTATATAAAGTTACACAGGAATTTGAATAAAAGGTAATAAATCTCAATAGAAAATACAAAAGAATAAAAAGGTCTTTATTAAGGTTTTAATTAAGGTCTTTTTGTGTTATGGTTAAACAAATAATGAAAAGTGAGGTGCTTCGTATGTTGAAAATTTTAGATGTAAAAACAAAATCCATCACAGAAGCCAAAAAAGAGTTCTCAAAAATTATCAAAGACACTCATGAAACTGGGGAACCCACCTTTATTTTTAACCACAATAAACCGGAAGCCGTTATTCTTAGTAACGAAGTGTATGAAAAATTAGTGAAAGAGTACAACGAATTAGAAAACAAACTATTTTATAGTCAGTTGAATGAGCGCGTAGCAGCTGGACCAGGCAAACTCATCCCCGCTAAAGATGTCATCGAATCCAATCCAGAGCATAACCCATTTACTGCTTTCTCCGATGAGGATCTATTTGATTAATGGCTGACGTGTATTTTTGGAAAGAAGCAGAAAAAGACTATAAAAAGTTGGACGGCACGTTAAAAAAATGGGTAAACGCTGCTGAAGAACGGTTAAGAATCCGAGGTTCTGTAATTGGCAAAGACCTTGGAAATACCAGCTATTCAAAACTAGCTGGTTTTAAAGAATTAAAGAACCAAAAACTTGGTATTCGTCTGATCTTCAAACCAACAAAAGACAATCAAATAGAAATTATTGAGATCGTGGCCATTGGTAAAAGAGAAGATGAAAAAGTATTTGTGACCGCAGAAAAAAGAAGAAAAAAATATTGGTAAAGTTAATATACTACTGAGTATGTCAATGATCTCGTGCACGTATATACGTAGCGAAAAGGATTCTACTGCTTATAAGCGGTAGAATCCTTTTTGGTCTTCACCATGATGTTGCCTCTATTTGTGCAGCTACATCGCTTAAATATATAAGGCTAAAGTAAAAAAACGAGAGAAAAGGCGGAAAAGTTTAAAATAAACTCTTCTATTTACGTTTACACGTCGACGTAAAAGTGATATATTTACTCTAAATCATACTAAACACTGTGAGGGATAATAGATGAGAAAAAGAACTTTTGGTGAGATTTTGCCTGAAATTAAAGAAGAAACATTGTCTAAAGAAAAAGTGGAGTTGAAACAAATTCGAATCGGGATAGAAGCTCATGAATATTTGAAGAACGAAGCTTTTAAAAGAGGTGTTTCCATGAAAAATTTGTTAGATGAGATTGTGAAAGAATATAAAGAAAAGAATCAGTAAGAGAAATGATAAATAAATTGAATAGATTTTTATAAGCAGATTATTTTCCTTTTTTTAATTAAACGCTATAATAAATGTGTGTTATTTACAAATTATGTATACATAATAATAAATAGAAACCTGACTATTGGCGTAGTCAGGAAAGGAAATCATCTTGTTTAAACTTTTGGTTGGCGCCAAAAATTTGTTCTTCTCTAAATCTTATTTTATTAGGATTTAAAACAAAAGTAAAGTATTAAACAGCGTGATCTCCTTTCTTGTTGCATGGTCATACAGGTAGTAAAGGAGTTTTTGTAATGTCTGACTTTAATTTTTATAAAGCAGATAAAGCTTATGGAGAACTTTATTTTCAATTTCCTAAAGTTTTACTCTACAGTGAAGAATACTCGAAATTATCAGATAGTGCTAAATTAGCGTATGTTATTTTTCGTGATCGGTTGCAATATTCCATTCAAAACCATTGGATTGACGAAGAAAATAATGTCTATTTTATCTTTACCAATAAAGAGTTGTGCGAATTGTTAAATAAATCAGAAAATACCGTAACAAAAATAAAAAAAGAGTTAGAGAAAGCTGGATTGCTGCTGCAACAAAAAATGGGGTTTGATCCAGTGAAAAAGAAAAACTTTCCTAATCGCTTATATTTAGCGGATTTGGAAGTCAATGCAACGGATATTTATCAATTGCAACAACGAGAAGAAATTCTATCTAATCAAGGAATCGCAAAAAATGCGGCTCGAGAAGAAGTAGTAGAAAAGCCGTTAAATCAAGGAACCGCAAATTTTGAGAGTCGTGAGAATAAGAGTGAAAGTCGATTAAACCAAGGAACCGTAAAAAATGCGGTAAATCTATATCAATCTATTTCTAAAGATATTAAAGACAATAAAGATATCTCAGAACCAGATGAAAACATTCTTATCAACCAAGCCTTCAATCCTAAAATAAAAGATAACGAACAAGAGCAACAACTTATTGACGGTTATATTGATAAGTATGCACTGTATGAAGAGTATGGTGAAGAGTTGATTCATTATTTTAAAACCTATAGTTTTAATGATTTTCAGACCTTTACACTTTACTGTGAAAAAGTCATGTATGCTAAAAAATCAGTAGAAGATGAGAGTGGTATTTACATCTCTATCTTGTCATCTAGTAAATACAGTCCGTTTATTCGGGAAGAATTAAAGCGAACTTTCACTCGCTGCGTGCAGCAATCCAGATTTGGGAAAACCAAAAATATTTCCAGCTACCTATTTATTTCTTTCAAAAATGTCTTTGAAGATTTCGTGAGAAGCCAAGTAAGTAAATAAAGGGGATAAAGCGGTGAATTTACACCTTCAGAAGGGTTTCAAGGTGTAAATAAGGATAAAGTGAGTAAAGATTTTAAAATGCTTTAGAACCGTTTTTTGAGCTATTTAGAAAGGAGCATATTATGATAACTGTTTTATTGTTAGAAATTAGTCAACCTGATAAAGCTATTGTATATAATCCCAACACTAGAAAAGAATTTAGCGTTTCTGTAACACAGGAGCAATTAGACTATTACGAATTATTGCTAAATGAAACGGAAGAAGATATTTTTGTCATTTATAACGAAGAGGAGAACCAATTAAGTTACATTGACGACGAAAAGGAGTTGAGGTAATTGGTGAAACGTAGTAGGGAAGAAAAAAAGAAACAGATTGACGAACTGACAGACAAAATGAACCAGGCTGTTAAAAATTTCCAAGACGATCCTCAAGATGAATTGGAATTATTAAACAGCATGACGAAGTTCAAGAATTATTCCGCTCGAAATGTCTTACTGATTCAATCTCAGTATAAGGGAGCTTATGGCGTAGCTTCTTATAAAGAATTTCAAAAAATGGGTTACCAGGTACAAAAAGGTGAAAAATCTCTTTACCTTTTGGCACCAAAAATTGAAAAAACGTTCAAAAATGAAAAAGGCACTAAACAATTAGTGAAGTATGCAAATACAGAACAACAGGAAAAGATTAAATCTGGCCAAGTAAAAACAAAAAAAGAAATTGTTGGCTATCTAACTGTTCCTGTTTTTGACGTTACTCAAACCAATTGTCCTGTTGAAGATTATCCCAAGCTATATCCCAATCGACCTGAAAATTTTGACTTCAACAATACCGAGATGGAATTTAAAGATTTAAGCAAAGCCTTGAATGAGTATGCGAAAGAAAAAGAGATAACCGTTAAAATGGGGAAAACGGCAAGTGCTGCAAAAGGATTTTATGCTCCTTTCGAGAACGTAATAGTACTGAAGGATAGTTTAAATGATACGGAAAGAACAAAAGTGTTGTTACATGAGTTAGCACATGCTGAAATGCATAATGTTCCTAAAATGAAAGAGAAAGATCATACGCTCCATGCAACGAATGTTTTAGAATATCAAGCGGAAATGACGGCTTATGCTGTCAGTAATACATTTGGTTTGAATTCTGAAGAGTATACGCAATCTTACTTAGCAAACTGGACAAGAAGAGATGTCGAGAAAGAAGTTTATATTAAATCTTTGGAAGAAGTAAAGGAAGTAGCAGCTAATATGATTGAGAAGATAACCGATAAATATAACGAGAAATTACAGTCAAAAGAAAAAACACAAGATGTCTTGAATGCAGAGAAACTAAATTTTTTATCGGATAGTAATGGGAAAAATCATTATGTTGATTTAAAAGATGAACCGTTAATTTGTACTGGAATTGAAGATTTGAATACTTCAAAATTCTTTACCGATTTCAATATTCGATTAGAAGACAAAGAGCAAAATAAATATTATTATTGTATCCGATCAGATAAAAATAGAAAAGAGATTGCTAAAGAGTGGTCTGGTGCATTGACTGGAAAAGAATGGTTAAGTCAGGACATTAAAAATGAGGTTTTAAATCGTAAACCAACTTTAAATATTCAAAATAAGATTCCGGAAGATAAGGGTAACTTTAAGACTATATTAGAATACACTCAGCAGAGAAAAGTCAATGACTTAAGCATATAATAAAGCTAAGACTTAAAAACCAGCGTTTTTGTAAACTTAAAATGCTGGTATATTTTAGATACAAAAACACTTAGGATGACTAAATTCCTAAGTGTTTTTATAATTTACTTGTCTTTAGATTTAAAAAACTGCCTGTACAAATCCTTTATGTGTTTTAAAAATATCATCTAGACTCTTATCTTGCAGTTTTATATTTTTTAACACTTCTAGATTAAATGTAGTAAAATTAGCACTTAATTTTTGGTTCCCGCTCCAGAGAGCACGTCCTTCCTTCTTAGAATTTGAAATAAAGTATTCTACGCCTTCATAAGTAAACTCGATTTCTCTTCCTTGTTCTAAATAAAAAATGAGCTGATCGAAGTCTAGCGGTGTACCCGCAGGAATGTCAGTAAAGTTATCTTCCATAATACAACCTCCTTAATGTCCACTTCTTTTTCCGTTATTCCATGTATGTCTATGAGGAAATTTATACTTACCAGCATGTCTATAATCAATGTCTAAATCTGCATTCCCATTTTTGTCATAATACCTTCTTTGTTTAGTTCCTTTACTGTCTTTTAAATCTTTAGAGGATAATGGAGTTCCCTTGGTAGATAATGAAGTACCCTTAGAAGTAGATTGGTTTGAATGTTTTGCTGCTTTTGATCCATTTTTTTTAGCTGTTTCATATTTTTTTTCTGCAAAATATGCCTTCACTTTGTTGTAAACCCAAGTGCCACCTTTTATTGTTACTCCTGCTACGACAACAACTCCAGCCACCGTAACAACTACCTTTCCAATACCAGGAATCCACCAAGTTCCAGCTAATAATCCAGCAAGGTCAGCAGGATTAGCAGCCATAGGTGAAATGCCATTAGAAGGCGCTGTTTGGTTTAACTGGTATTCTGTTTCACTATAGGTGGCATTAATTAATAAGTCCTCAAACTCATCTTGAGAGTAAAATACACCTTGTACAAAAATACCATCTATGGTGACAACTACAGATTGATCATATTCTTCAATTGAAATTGAATCACCGACATCATCTACAATAAGCGCAGTTTCTTCAATTGAGAGTACATCTTCAGCGTTGATTGCGCTATCATTTTCATCAACTAGATTATCAGCACTGACTACAGAATTTGTTGTGAATCCGAAAATACCAAATATTAATGTAAATATTGTTACTATGGAAATACGATATGTAAATTTTTTCATAGAACAACTCTTTCTTTTTTATAGATATAACTTAGCATATATATCTATAAAAAAGAAAGTTATTTTTAATTTTTAATATTGTAAGATTTAATACAGTATGCTTAGTCTATTTAAATAATTACTTCAAGATGTTTTGTTTCTTATTTTTTTGACTTCAGAAGCAATAATACTTAATACTTTTTCTGTTTCTTCGATGCTCGAATCTCTCATATCAAAGTAAGCTTCTAAAAGAGCGCCTTTTTGAATCAATCGATGTGTTCGTTTTTTTCTTAACCTTTCTGAATCTCTTTGCATTTGTCGTTGTAGTCGTCTGATTTCTTGTTCCTTTTTTTTGATATCTAAATTACTCATAGGGAACACCTAACTTTTCAATTAATTATGAATTTTGCAACTCGTGATCCAATTCAGTAGACTCGTTCTCGTCATGTACATAATCATTGTTTAAATCAGTAAATAGATGATCTGGCAAGTTTTCAACCATTCTATTCACTACAGAATTTATGTCTTTTTTAGAAGAAAGCATTTCATAATCTAATCCTAGTGATTGAATGAACTTTTCTCCAAAGGTTGTATGGATTTCTTTCTTTGCTTCTTCGACTTCTATTTTTAATTTTTCAATCTGTTCCATTTTTGTTTGAATGCTTTTTAGTGAACTCATGTAATTAACCCCTTTCTTATTCAAAATAACCATAGCAAATAGTAAACAAATTGTAAAATAATACGATTACTGATAGAATGGAATTAAATAAAGGGCGCACTTATACACGATTAAATAAATCGTGTGTGCTAAGACCTAAACTGGATTAGGCCAGTTTCAAACAATGAATTGTTTGGGTTGTGAAAAACCGCTCCGCAGTTTTAAAAATTCGCTTCGCTTATGTAGAAATAAAAGAAAGGAGGATTCTCATAATGGCTATCTATCATTTTAATTGTAAGATTATTTCTCGAGGGAAAGGTCAATCAGCAATTGCTAGCGCTGCATACCGAAGTGGTGAAAAATTATATAGTGAACGTTATGGAGAATTCAACTTTTACAGAAGAGAAATTAAACCTGAAACCTTCATCTTGAAACCCAGTCATGCCCCCAAGTGGACTTTAAATCGTGAAAAATTGTGGAATGAAGTAGAGTCTATTGAGAAATCTAGTCGATCACAATTAGCACGCGAAATGAATATTGCTTTACCCATTGAACTCAATAATGAAGAACAAACTCATTTAACAAAAAAGTACGTTCAAACAAATTTTGTAGATGAAGGTATGGTAGCAGATGTGGCTATCCATCGAGATGATATTAATAATCCTCATTTTCATGTCATGGTGACGACTAGACCTTTTACTGAGAATGGAGAGTGGGGTAGTAAGTCAAAACGAATCATCTTAAAAGATAAAAATGGAAATCCACTCTACTATGAAAATGGTGATAAAAAAAGTAGAAAAGCCTACACAACAAATTGGGATAGCAAAGAAAAATTGGCTGAATGGAGAAAAAACTGGGCCGATTTAACGAATCAGTACTTAGAGAAAAATGGCTTCTCTCAACGAATAACTGAAAAAAGTTATGCTGAATTAGGCGAAGGTAGAAAACCAACTATTCATGAAGGATATGTCGCCAGAGAAATGGAGAATAGAGGAGAAACAAGTGATCGAGTTGAGCAAAATCGGGAAATCAAAAAGAGTAATTATGCTAGTGAAGAAAACCGAAAAGAAAAAGTTTCTCAACAAACCACAAATGAAATCTTACCTTTATTATCTCCTCAAGAAAAACAAGATTTAAAACGCCTTGCTAAAGACTTAAAAATATTTATTAATTACGATAATCTAATGGACAAAGAACGCATGGTAAACAATTGGAAAAACGCTGAAAAAGTAAATCAACTGATTAAACCAGATACTTTTGACAAAACCGTATTTGATAAAATTAACGAAACTGAAGAAAGTGTTCAAAGAGGAAAAGAAATATTAAACAAAGAATCTCTCCGTATTTTTAATAAATATTATCCTACTTTGAAGGACGCGAATTTCTCTGACTATGCCAAAATAAATATCGGTCAAGAAACTTTAGCGAAAGACAAAGTATTGGATAAAAAAGAATTGAAACAGATCTTATCGCATGCTCAAGATAATGAGTTAAAAGACATGATGAGAGCTATTATTAAGAAGCCGTATCTAAAAGATATCCAAACGTATCAAAAAGATTTCTATTTTGCTTCCAAAAAAATAGACCAGTTTCTTGACGATAATCAAGTAGATAAAGAAACCGTTCATACTTTAGCAGCTGACAAAAAAGAAACCTTTAAGCAATTAGATAGAACTCAAAAGTTACATTTCAATACGTTAAAAATTGCGGAAAAATATTACGAACAAACTATTCTCTCTAACTACCCAACAGCAAATATTAATGATTTAAACGCTGTTCAAAAAGAAGCTGTCTCGCAACTGCTGTCTTATTATGGCAGTACAATCTCCTACACTAAAATCACAGCTTTAGCACAAAAAGAAGTTGTCAGTAAGTATTCTACGGTCGAACAAAGAATGGGACTTCAGCTGTTAGATAAAATAGAAAAAGGTAAGCTAACAGATGAGGACTTAAAATCTATTGCTGAGGATTATCACAAAAAAGAACTGTTTGAAACTGTCTCTAATCCTGAAACGAGAGGATTATTTCTTAAAGAAGTGGAAGAAAATGGAATTCCTTTACCTTCAAATTGGTCCAGTTATTCCAAGCCTAGTTTATTTGGAACGCTTGCTAATAGTTTAAAAGTATACGATAATTTAATTAAATCAAGCGAAGACAATGCGAGACGAGAAATGCAACAGAAAAGTAAACGTAAGAAGAAAAGTAAATCTAGTCGATCCACAAAACCATCTATTCATAATCCGTCAAATGGGCCAAAAATATAAATGAAAAGGAGTTGAGGCAATGAAAGAACGAATCTATTTAAAAATGAGTGATTCGAATTATCAGAAGTTAATACGAAGAGTAAATTATCTAGGTTCCACTAGAACAAACGTCATATTAATGAGTTTGTTTCTGTACCAGGATTCAGATCTTACAGAGGAGCAAGTTTACGATAACTTAACCGAGATTGATTTTGATAAAGAACAGCACGAATTTTATTTTGAGATTAACAGTTATTTTTTAACTATTTTTAAGAATAAGCAACGATATTTATTTAGTTTAGATGAGTATCTTGCAGCATTCCTTAATGCGTTACTGAATGAAGATGATGATACCTGTAAAGAGACAGATACTAAACAACCTAAAATAAGACGTGTTTATCATATAGATGAATCATTAGAACAATGGCTAAGTAGCTTTTCAGAAGAAACTGGGATTGTTCAAACAACCTTATTAAATTATTCTTTTATGTATAGATTACCTCACTATCAAAAAAGGAGTAACGAGAGTAACAAGATAAAAAAAGGGCTATTTTTAACGCAACCTTCTTTAGATTATTTACAGAGTTTCGAAGATTATTCGGTTGCTGAAATTATAGAAAACCATATTAAAGCTTTAAAGGGAATAGCAGCGACGTAAGCTATCTGGAATTAAGAGAGAGTAGTAAGCACTATTCTTGATTCCAAATAGCTTTTTCCTTACACTTTATATATATAAAATGTATTTTTGTACACTTTATATATATAAAGTGTTTTTTGTGTTTAGGGAGGAGGTACTATGTTAGAGCGTTATAAAGAGGACATTAAAGTTCAGTACGAGAAAGAAGATAGCAAAGAAAAAAGAAATCAAAAACGAAATGAGGCTATTGAAGAGCACGTTAATGACCATTTTATTCTCGATAAGAAATTATTTAGTCACTATATTCAAAAGCACCACTTAGCTGATAAAGATCAAGCATTAACAGAGGAAATTAGGAGAATAGATTTTACAAAAGCCAATCCACGGAATAGTTTTTTTATAAATGAACTCGCTTTTGCAGGTGAGGCTATAACAGAAGGTTTTCTAGATTGTTTCAACATTGAACGTAGCAAAGCGATTGAAAAGTATAAAGCCCAATTACAGGTGATTGAAAGAAAAGAAAGTAGTAAAAAAACAGCCTATTTTATTGGCACATTCGATGAAAACAAATTACTTAGACTATCTCCTTACCAGGAAAGAATGGATAAACTCGCTGAAATTGTCAAAGAGAAAGAACAACAAAGATTAATCGATACTCGTCAAGAAGGTAAACAACAGAATAATGTTAAAAACATAGGATTGATCAGAAAAAGAGAGGAAGAAGAATAATGAAGTTAAAAAACAAACTAACGCAATTTACAGTAGGGGTTTCAGCATTAACAGCCTTAACGTATCCAACCGTTGCCTATGCAAGTGCAACTGAAGTTCAATCTCGCTTAACGGAAGCTGGGAATACTATTCAACAGCTGTTAACGGGGTTAATTGTTATTGTCGGCATTTGTGTGGCGCTATGGATCATTATCAAACGTATGCCCAGCGCTGATGATCCTCAAGAAAAAAGCGAAGTTTATAAAGCAGTTGGACGTGTTCTAGGATTAGTAGCCATAGGAGCTGCAATTGTTTGGGTTGTTCCATGGGTTTACAGTCTATTCCAATAATCACAGGAAAAAATAAAGTAAAGGGGTAACTAGATATGAATGAAACAAAGAAAAAAGACGAAAAGACTTTTTTCTTTCCTGAAAATGTTGAATCTTCATATGGAGTATTTTTAGGATTGTCTGTAAAAGAAATGCTGGTCTATATTTTACCAATGGTTATAGTCGGTCTTATTGTTCTCTTCTTGCCACCTCACACCTTCAAATTCATGCTTTTTAAGGGCATTGTGGTAATTTTCTCTATTACGGTGTTATTAGCTGTCTTGTCTTCTAGACCGGTCTCATATCGCAATAATGTGCGTTTAATGCCACATCTACAGATGAAATCAAAATATAAATCTCGCCAACACTTATTTTTTAAAAAAGCTATGAAAAGAAAGTAAAAAGGAGGTGCTTTTTTGAAATTATTTGGTTTAGCCGCGAAAGAAACTAAAGTCGAACAAGACTTAGAATTTACCTTCGTGCCGAAAAAAATCGGCAAAGGAAAACAAACGATTTTCGATATGAGTTTGATTCAATCGGTATATAGGGATTATTTAGTCACTAAGACAGGCTATTTAGTAGGGATTATTGAAATTTCTGGTGTGAACTTAGAGTTATTAAATGAAAGTGAACAAGCAGACGTTTTTGAGACGTACAATGCGTTTCTGATGACTACTTTAGGAGATGCTTCAGCAGAACAACAACAGTACTTAGATATGACAATTCCAGTGGATTTTGAAGAATTTTTGTTGAGTTACAAAAAGAGATATTTGCAAGAAATCGAAAAAAAAGAGCCAAATCAAGCTCGAGCAAGTTTGATCGCGTCCTATATTGACGATTTAGCCAGCAAAACTAGAACACAAGAAATGAGTACCAAGAAACACTTGCTCATTGTGCGGGAAAAAATTAAAGATAAAACCTTTACTGCATTAAATAAAAAAGTGACTGATTTAGATGAAAAAGCCACACAGTATATCAATCGATTAGAAGATAGTTTTGATAGTTATGACATGCAGGCTAAGAAATTGCATAGTAATGAGATATTAGCGGTGTTGAAAAATTTAATTAATTTTTCGGGACACTAAGAAAGGAGCTGCATTTATGCGTCTATTTTCCAAGAAGGAAGTAGAAGAACAAGATGATACAGATGAATTTGGCGTTGGTAATAGTCAAGATATAAGTAATCTAGATGACTTTCTTGATAGTGAGTCCATTAATGGTGTTTATCCATTCAGTTGGGAAGAATTTCCAGATCATATTGAAAGTGGAGATAACTATATTAGAGTATTAGCGATTGTTGATTATCCAAAAGTGAAAAGTGGAAATTGGTTGGCCCCTTTAAAGCGAAAAAAAGGGAATATCACCATTGTTCAAGACTTTGAAAGTAGTAACGCGCGAAAGATGGTTGAGTACTACAACAATACGATAAAAAATAAAGAAGCTGAAAAAGTGGATACGTATGATCCTTTGAAAAAGAAAAAAATAGTCCAAGCTATTGAAACCGCTAATATGCAGTTGAATAAGTATCTTGATAGCGAAGTCACCTATCTTTACCAACATATGTATGTATTCTTGCAGGCTGAAAGTCTAGAAGAATTAAACGCCCTAACAGATAGTGTCAATAATACGTTATCCAAATTACAGTTGAAATCTATGAACCCAATTAAAGCACAATATCAAGCGTTTTGGAGTGCAATGCCCATTGGAGAGAATCTTTTAAAAGATTATACCTTTAAACAATCGAATACAGAAGTAGCTAGTAGTGTCATTCCATTTGATGATGCAGAGATTTTAGACTTAAATCCTCATAGCGATATTGAAGGTATCAATAAAGATACGAATAGCTTAATTGCCATTGATTATATGGATAAACGCAATGTATTAAACCAAAATATGGTGGTCATCGGAACGAGTGGGGTAGGGAAAACCACTTATATGCAACAAAAGATTTTACGGTATATCGCTAAAGGGGTAAAAGTCTTTATTATCGATCCTGAAAATGAATATAGCGAAATTGTAGAACATTTTTGTGGCCAAGTCGTTCATTTAAGTAGTAACTCAGCGACTAAAATCAATCCTTTGGAGATATTTACAGAAGAATTGGACACTAGTCAAGAAGTAAACATAGATTTGTTGATCAAAGATAAAATTCAACGTGTAAAAGGCTTTTTCCAAGTTTTGAAACCCGATTTAACTCAAGTAGAAAAGAGTGTATTGGATTCTGTTTTACATGATTGTTATCGAAATAGTGGCGTTTTACATTACAAAAACATAAAGAGCATTCACCAAGATCAATGGCCTATCCTTTCAGACGTGTTCCAACAAATTGAACGGTTAAGAGATAGCAAAGAAGGAAAAGAGCGATATGAAATTATTAAAGACTTTTACTTTATTCTAGATAGCTACGTTAATGGATCAAATACCTTATTTAATGGTTTTACAAATATTGATATCAATACAAACTTGTTATCTTTTGATCTGAAGGCCTTACAGAATGATGAAGAGATTCAAGGAGCGGCATACTTGAATACCTTTAGTTTCTTGTGGGACGAAATTACGAAGAATAGAACAGAAAACATTAAATTGTTTGTAGATGAATTCCATTTTTTAACACAGAATCCTGACGCTTCAAGCTTTTTCTATCAAGCGTTCAAACGGTTTAGAAAATACAATGCTGGAGCAATCGCAGGCACTCAACAAATACAAGATGTGTTGGATGGAACGATGGGCAACGGGAAAAACGTTGGTGAAGCCATTATTGGAAATAGTTATACTAAATTATTTTTTGGACTTGATCCAAGTAGTTTAGACGATATTGAAAATAAATTGCGAGTGAATTTTTCAAAAAAAGAACGGAAATTACTAGAGAAGAAAAAACAAGGTGAGGGGTTAATAATCAACGGATCCAAACGAGCCTTTATGAAGGTTACTTTAACGGAAGAAGAATTAAGGTTAATCGATTTTGAACAATATCAAGAGAAATACCCAGAAGCCATTCCCAATTATGAAGAACGGATCAAAATGACCCCTATTGAACAAGAAGAAGCTCGGTCATTCCAGTTTTAAAGGAGGCAGTTGTAATGAACAAATCATTTAAAATTTACAATTTTGAATTTGGTACTCTAACAGATGAAAAAAGTACAGTCAAAATTGAAATGGAAAATAGTCAGTTTACGTACGATAACATTGACGAAATTAAAGAGTTACCAATAAAAAAAGACCCTCTTTTTCTTGATTTTAAAGGGATTAAAGAGTCCGAAACAACAGTCAGTTTTCTGTATGAAAAAGGGAGTGCGTTAAAGAACTTAAACACGATAAAAAAGGAAGCCTATCCTGTTAAAGTTTCTATTGTCGAAGAAATTTTAAAACAGGATATCCTTCAAAAATACAAACATACAGATTTATATATATCATTAAATCCAGCGACTCTCTATTACTATCCAATGAATACCGTCCGTTACACTTATACAGCAAATTGTTTTATGCCTAGAGATATGCGGACCACTTTAGAACGGTATAAAGCTTGTATTGTAAGCATCTTAAGCGGCATTGCTTATGAGAAGTGTTTGAACACGCCTGAAGAGGTTCGCAAGATTGGGAATGATTTTATCAAAGAGATCTATCAGCAAAGAAATGTATCTGAATTATTGACTCTTATCCAACAGAGCAATAACTTTGTGACCTATGATTATATTCGTTCCCAAACCAATAGAGAACGAAAAATACGTCAAAAATCACTAGTAGCTTTGGCAGGTACAAGTGTGATTTTTATTGGTATAAGTGGATTGTTACTTGTGAAACAATTGGATCAAGAAGAAGCCCTTGCTTCACAGTACGAAGAACAACTAGAACAAAAAGATACTTTGCTTTTAGCCAATGAAGAATTTGAAAAAGGGAATTATGATGAAGCTATCCAACTTTATCAAGAAGGGGATTACAAGGACGCTCAGCTATCAGAAAAACTACTCAGCAAGGAACAGTACCAAAAAGCCATAGACGTCCATAATGGATCTCTAGAAGCTATTATTCAACGTCTCTATGAGACCAAAGAGCAACAAACCCTTTTAGATTTGAACAGTGATTCGCTAGACGAAAATGGGGAAACGAAACTTGAAGAGGAAAAAGGAATTGTACAAGGCGATACTAATGCCATGGTTAATACACTCAACTTCTTAGATGACGAAAGTACAGGAATTCGTTTAGCCAGAAAATTCATTGATTTGAATGACGTTAATAATGCTCAAAAAGTATTGGATAAGTATCCTGAAAATGAAAATCTTCAAAAACTCCTAGGTATTGGGAAACAGATTCAAGAAAAAACTAAACAAATGAATGATAGCGATGATGAAAAACAAAAAGAAACCCTTCAAAAAGAAGTCGATGATTTGAAAGAGCAGTTGGGAGAGTTTAAAGGGTAAAGGAGTGATCTTTTGCATGTTTTAAAAGCTAGATCTATGAAAAAGTTCTTTTCGTTTATTCTACTACTTGTAGTCATTATGGTTGTCCTCTTCGTAATGTTCTTTAGTTTATTTCAGCAACAAGAAAATAGCAGCACAGGTACTTACGGAGCAGGTCAAGTGCCACAAGCTGTTTTGCAGTATAAACCAGCTATAGAGGTTGAACTTAAAAAACACGGAATGGAAGAGCATATCAATGTTCTTTTGGCCATTACAACGCAAGAAAGTGGCGGTACAGCTTCTTTAGATGTTATGCAAGCAAGCGAGAGTTTAGGACTTGCACCAAATACGATTCAAGACCCCTTATATTCCATTGAAGTAGGAGTAAATTACTTTGTGAATGTTGTGAACCAAGCTAATAAAGCAGGGGTTGATATGGATACGGCTATTCAAGCTTATAACATGGGCAATGGTTTCATAAATTTTGTTGCTGAAAATGGCGGTAAGTATTCTCAAAAACTGGCACAACAATTTTCAAACAATATGAAAACTAAGTTAGGTTGGGCAGTCTATGGAGATCCGAAATACGTAGATCATGTAAAAAGGTATATGGGTTCTTCTAACGAAGAAACAGTTGAAGTAACAGGAGAACTAGCCGATTTTCAAAAACAATTTGAACAATTCCAGGGTATGCCCTATGTCTTTGGTGGTTCAAGTCCAGCTACGTCCTTTGATTGTAGTGGCTTGTGGTATTTCTTGTTTAATCAAAATGGGATAAACGTACCAAGAACTGCACAACAACAATATGATTATTCCCAAAAAATCACTACAGATGAATTAAAGCCAGGTGATTTTGTGTTTTTCCATAGTACTTATGATACCGCTAATTACATTACTCATTTAGGAATGTATATGGGAAATGGAATGATGTTTCATGCAGGCGACCCTTTGCAATACACCAGTATTGAAACACCTTACTGGCAAGAACATCTTGCAGGATTTGGTAGAATGGTTGACTTTAAAGCAGAATAGAGGAAATGAATATGAAAACAAAGATCATTATGATGGTTGAATCAGTCTTGCTTCTTTTAGCGATTATCTCTATCTATGGTCTTTATCAAGATAATCAGCAAAAGGGAACTGATCTTCAAACCAATCAAGAAGAAATCGCACACTTAGAAGAACAGCTGAATGTACAAAACAGCGGAAATAATACTGCTGATATAGCTAAAAAAACGAAATTTGTTAATAGCGCGTTTGCGGATTACTTAAATTACAATACCGACAATTACCGATCTCGTTTTGAAGATATGGAAAACTATTTTTCGCCTAGCACTATTGAACAACTAAGTGGCGCAGGCGGAACGGAAGCTCCAACCATTTCTATTAACAGCAGTACTCAAAACTATAAAACCTATGTGAATCCATTAGAAGATAATTCGTTTGTATTTGTCACAGATATTCATTACCAAGTAGAAGATAACGAACCTACTGTATTTAAAAATGTTTACTTAATTCATCTAAGCGAAGAAAAAGGGCAGTACTTAATCGATCAAGTAGACGTCTTTAGTGGAACACCAACAAATAGCTAACCAGGAACGAGGAGACTAGATATGAACGATAAGAGCAAGATGAAAGGGATTCTTAAAAAAGTTTTATGGATAGTCGTTACTTTTCTCTTTTTAGAAGCTTTATTGATTGCAGCACTTGAAGTCATTTACACACTTTCAGAATATAAATTAGCGATCAATACTGAAATTATAGGAACTCATTTGAAAGAGACGTTTACCCATTTAGGAGATTATATTCAAACAAATTGGGCACAAAAAAATCCCTTCTTTATTCTAGGAACGGGTGTAGTGTTCATTTATTCCGTTTTTACTCATATGGGAAAGGTAAAAAAAGAGGGTTGGGATACCGAAGAAAGCAATGCTTATCATGGATCAGCACGTTGGGGCAGACCACAAGAAGTGGTGGATAATCAGAACTTTACTAAAAAAAGTAAAAAGCAAGTTCAGAGTGAATTTCAAAAATCGCTAGAAAGGTAGGTTTTCTGTATGACAGGCACTATTTTAGGGAAATTAAAAAGCGACTACATTATTCAACCAACAGAAAGCAAGCCAAACCGTAACATTATGGTAGTCGGCGGACCAGGTTCTTACAAAACACAAGGTTTCGTGATTACTAACGTATTGAACGAAACTAAAAATAGCATTGTGGTAACCGATCCTAAAGGCGAAGTTTACGAAAATACCGCAGATTTTAAAGAAAGACAAGGATATGACGTTCATGTTTTGAACTTTAGCAAAATGGAACATTCTGATCGTTACAATCCTATTGATTATGTGAATAGTGATGTCAATGCAACGAATGTAGCCACAAAAATCGTGGATAGCTCCAATAAAGATGGTAAAAAAGATGTGTGGTATTACTCGCAACGATCTTTGCTCTCAGCGTTAATTCTTTATGTAAAATATGAATTAGAACCTAAAAACCGTAATATGGCAGGACTGGTCAATTTCTTGCAAGAAAAAAATGAATCCGATACAGATGACGAAGAAAGTGATCTAGACAAGGCTTTTTCAGTTCTTGAATTAAATCATCCTGCACGGAAATTGTACGAGTTAGGGTATAAAAAATCTCGTGGGGATATGAAAGGAAGCATTATTGTTTCTTTGCTGACGTCTATTTCGGACTACATTAATAATACAGTGGCTGAATTTACAAGTTTTAGTGATTTCAACTTACAAGATATAGGCAAAAAGAAAACAATGCTTTATGTCATTATTCCAGTCATGGATACCAGTTGGGAAGGGCTAACCAATATTTTCTTTTCACAGCTGTTTGATCAGCTGTATGAGTTAGCGTCCAATCACCACTCAAAATTACCTGTTCCTGTTAATTTTATCCTGGATGAATTTGTTAACTTAGGGAAATTTACGAATTATGAAGAGTTTTTGGCCACTTGTCGTGGTTATGGCATTGGAGTATCAACAATTATTCAAACTCTTACACAATTACAAGACAAATATAATAAAGAGAAAGCAGAAAGTATTTTAGGGAATTGTTCGATTCAAATTTGTATGAACGCTGCGAATAACACTACAGCCAAATATTTTTCCGATTTACTAGGTAAGGCGACTGTTAAGGTAGCCACAAGTAACAAGAGTGCTTCAAAAAACTCTAAACAAGAGGGGAGCAGTACCAGTCATTCAGACAATGAGTCGTACACCGCTCGTGATTTAATGACCGCAGGCGAAGTAAAAAGTATGGCAGATGATACAGAGCTAATTATCTTTGCAAACCGGCCACCCATGAAGGTTAAAAAAGCCTATCAATTCGAACTATTTCCAAAGCCGGAACGATTGCTAAATCAAACTGAATATGAAAAAAATACAAATCCTGCACAGATTGAACGTTTAAATGAAAAGCAAGCTGAATTTGAACGTGAGCACATAGAACGAGAAGAAAATAAAAAGAATAGATTAGCTGAAAAAGCCAAAGAAAAAGAAGAAAAAGAGCATGCAAAAAAAGAAAGACGGAAACAAGAAGCAATGGAACAAACAATGGCAGAATTTAGTGACGGAGAAAGTTATTTTTCAGCATTTGAAGAGTAAAAGGAGTGATTAATATATGCCTAGTTTCGACAATATTGGCGATAAAATTACAGAGGTATTTGTAGACTGGTTAAAAGATTTAATTAACCTCTTTATTGAATTTTTACAAAATTCCTTATTTAATTATGATGGTTTAGCAGGATACGCTTTAGACGCTTATAATTTATTTGTCTTCTTTGGCGGTATTCTACTTGTATCCGTTTGTTTAGGAAAAGTTATTACTCAACTTTTATCGGAATCAGAGGGAAGCGAAGAAGCGAATATCTGGTGGACAATTGTCAGATCAGTTAAAGCGAGTGCTTTACTTGTCATTATGCCTTTAGTTATTTCATTAACTATGAATTATATTGTACAGCCAATAGGAAATTACTTTATTGGAAATATGGGTGAACTGACGACAAGTAGTTTAGTTAATACTTTACAAGCTGACAGTTTACCTGACGTTTTTAGTGCAGGTATTAGCCAAGTTGTTATTTGGCTTTTTATATTTGTTGTTATAGGTTTTTTCGTCATAAAACTGTTTATTGAACAAGCTCAACTCCTCATAGATGAAATTTTATCACCTCTATGCGCTATATCTGTTGTAACAGAAAATTATAATTTTATGGAGAATTGGTGGCGAGATATTTTATCTCATACCGTTACAATCATTGTGTTAACATTGTCCATGCTACTCTTTACAGAGGCAATCACTATGCAAACAGATACGGTTTGGGGTAAATTACCAGCCTTAATCGGTAGCGGTGCATTAGTCATTAGTGGTCCATCTATTGTGAAAAGTATTTGGTATTCAAGTGGAGCAGGTCGAGCAGGTTCAGGGATGGCAAGAGCCGTAGTTCACCGCATGTTACGTTAAAAAGGAGAGGAAATACTATGAAGAAAGTTTTATTTATTTTACTTACTCTAATAGCATTAATTACTTTAGAAGGGTGCGGTACAGACATTCAAAGTGATTTACAATCAAAAGAATGGAATGTTGTTTCAACCAATGGCGAAGCTTATACTGCTCAATTTGGAGAAGAAACTGTTACTTTTGAAATGTTAGGATTCCAACTTGGATATACTTATAAAATTGTAGATAACGTAATTACTTTTCAAGAAAATGGTGAAGAAGAATCATTTTCTTTCGAAGTAACAGAAAATGAAGATGATTATCAATTGAAAGCAGCTAATGAAGATGTTAAGAAAGAAAATGGAGATTTAACTCTTTCGCCACGAGTAAATAAATAAGCATTGAGAAGGGAGTGAGTTGATGGGCAATACAGTTATCTTAGCGGAAAAACCAAGCCAAGCAAAAGCTTATACAGACGCTTTTGCTAAAGTAGAGAAAAAAGACGGTTATTACAATGTAACAGATAACGATCTGCCAAACGCAACCATTACTTATGGTTACGGACATTTAGTATCTTTGTATGAACCTGAGAAATATAATTCTGATTGGAAAAAGTGGCAACTAGATATGCTGCCTATTTTCCCTGAACATTATCAATTTCAAGTTTCTAAGGGAAAATCAAAACAATACAAAATTGTAAAGGGATTGCTAGATAAGGCTGATAAGATCATTATCGCAACGGACAGTGATCGTGAGGGCGAAGCAATTGCTCGTTTGATTATCAATCTATCCGGGAACAGCCATAAGATAATTCAAAGACTTTGGATCAATTCCCTAGAAACAATTGAAATTAAAAAAGGTTTTCAGCACTTAAAAGATGGGGCAGACTTTTATTCTACCTATAAAGAAGCAGAAACAAGACAAATTGCCGATTGGTTGGTAGGGATAAATCTTTCTCGTTTGTACACCTTATACATGCAACGAAATGGCTTAAAAGGCGTTTTTAGTATTGGCCGTGTCCAGACACCAACCCTTTATTTGATCTACCAACGAAACCAAGAAATAAAGAGCTTTGTGAGCAAACCATTTTATGAATTATATGCTACGTTTACTGATCAAAATAGAGAATATCAAGGAAAGTATAGAGAACGATTTGATACTGTAGAGGAATTACAGCAATTTAAAGAAAATCATGAATTGACTAAAGACGTTACTGGTGTGATAGAAGATGTAAAAGTCGAAGAAAAGAAAACCTATGCACCAAAATTGTTTAGCTTATCAGACCTGCAAGCAGCAGCCAATAAAAAATACGGCTATGGAGCTTCAGAATCTTTAGCTATCGTTCAAAAACTTTACGAAAAGAAATATCTCTCTTATCCCAGAACCGACACGAATTATATTGGAACACCAGAATTTAATTACTTAAAAGATCACTTAACTTACTACTTAGATTTAGTAGGAGAAGCGATTAGACATCCGCAATTGAGTGAAAATAAACGCTATGTAAATGGGGAAAAGGTCCAAGAACATTTTGCTATTATTCCAACAAAGACACTCCCGAAATTAGAGAGTTTATCCGAAAAAGAACGGAATATTTATCAACTCGTTTTATATCGGACATTAGCCATTTTTGAAGAGCCTTATGTTTATAACGAAACAACCATTATAACAAAAGCAAATGACGTTTTATTCAAAACCACTGGTAAAGTAGAGAAAAATTTAGGGTGGAAACAATTATATAAAATAATAAGCAAAGAAAGTAAGGACAGCGAAAGTGAACAATTTTTGCCCTCAGTTGAAGCTGGGGAACTCTTTCGAACAGACCCATTTCATAAAAAAGGTGAAACAAAACCTCCAAGTTACTATACAGAAGGTACTCTCATCACGGCTATGAAAAACGTAGGGCGAACCATTGAAGATGAAGATAACAAGGAAATACTAAAAGAAACGGAGGGGATTGGAACAGAAGCCACCAGAGCCAATATCATTGAAACGCTAAAAAAACAAGAATATATCAAAACTCAAAAAAATAAGATTTATGTTACGCAAAAAGGTACGACTCTTTGCGAAGTTATTCAAAATGACGAAATAGCGAATTCTGAAATGACTGCTAAGTGGGAGAAATACCTCAAAAATATTCGGCATGGACAAGGTACACAAGAAGCTTTCTTAAAGAGTATTCAAAATTTTATTACTCACTTGGCCGAAAAAGTTCCTGAAACTTTCGAGCATAGCCATATCAAAGAACACGCTAAAAAGATTGATCAAAATGACGCCATAGGAAAGTGTCCTTCATGCAATAGTAACATTATTGATAAAGGAAAATTTTATGGTTGTACTGGGTATAGTAATGGCTGTAAGTTTTCTCTTCCTAAAAAATGGAGTAGCAAAACATTGACTAAGACAAATATAAAAGATCTTTTATCGAAAAAAGAGACAAGTTTGATAAAAGGATTTAAAAGCAAAAAAGGGTACATCTTTAATGCGAAATTGAAAATACACAATAACAAACTAGAATTTGATTTCTCAGACAGTAAATAAGAAAACAAGGGCACTACAATTCGTTATAAAGTTGTAGTGTCCTTTTTTAGATTAATTTTAATCATTTTAATAAAAAGAGCAGGAATTCCAATTGTATTATGAAATTCCTGCTCTTTTAACTATATATAATATTTTCAAAAGCAATTCTAATACGATTTCAAATTACAAACTAACTATAGGCAAAACGTGCCCAAAACATTTTAAAAATTAGTTTTTATCATTATGTGGTTGTTCATTTGCTTTTTTTAATTCTATTTGTAGGGCAACAATGGCATTTTCGATAATGTCTTGTTGAGTTGCTTGAATCTGTAATTCTGTTTTTAGATATTCTTGGACTTCTTCAACCACCATTAAAATACCGTAATTGATTGAAACATTCACATTTGATGATGACATATTATTCACCTCCTCCTTATTACACTTATAAAAACGAAAAGAAAAGAAAAACTGTTACTCTAATTCAAAAAAACACAAAAAAAAATAACTGTAAAATTCAAGTTTAAGTTAGCCACTTGTAGTTACTCAGTTTTACGTCATAATATCTAGCTATTGAACTGAAGGAGTCCTGCTTGTTAAGGTACCCAGAATCAAGCAGTTGTGAGTTCTTGCTGGAAAGCTTTTACGAAACAGTCATGTGGTGTTTGGTAATCTAAGACTCTTCTAGGATAGTCATTCATCCATTGTTGAATTCGTAGACATTGAGCTTCACTCACATCAGCTATTGACTTCCCTTTGGGAAGGAAGCGGCGGATCAGTTTATGTTGGTTCTCACTTGTCCCACGCTCCCATGAAGTATAAGGATGACTGAAATAAACATCCACTACATCTTGCAGGGCTTCGTTTAATCCTGAAAATTCAGAACCATTATCGGAAGTTACAGTCTTAAAAAACGTACTAAAGTGTTCTCCAGCGCGTTCTCGCAATCCATGGACGGCTTGATCAACTGAATGAGCATCTTTTCCATTCAATTTTAAGATGACTTCAAAACGCGTTTGCCTTTCGGCTAACGTCAGTAAAACGGCATCTGTTTTCATTTTGTTTCCTACGACAGTATCAATTTCCCAATGACCGAATGTTTCTCGCGTTCCAACGACTTCTGGACGTTCGTCTATGGATTTCCCGAATACTCGCTTATTAAGATTCGGTTTATGATCTCGTTTTTTTATTCTGCGAGACAGTTTTTCGAGCAAATCTAAGTTCGTTGTTTTCATAATACCTCGATCAATCCACTGGTATAATGTGGTCGTACAAGGAACAATCGTAGAATGGAACAAGCCTTGTTTCAGGGCAAAACCAACTACAACATCTGGGGACCACTTTTCATGAAGCATCTTGTCATCAGCCCAGTTTATAAAAGCATCTGTTTCGGCCCATTTGGGCCGTCTACCAGAGTTTAAGCGCTCTTTATCATAATGAGCTTGTCCCGCATCAGCACTATAAATAGGGTCATAATAATCATATACTTTGCCATTTTGTTTTTGGCGTTTTAATTGGGTAATGGTCCCTCTTTTGATTTCATTATGAATCGTTTGTGGAGCTCGCTCAAGAACTCCAGCTATCTGTCGGTTTGAATAGTCTTCTCTTTTTAGGACCTCTATTTGGCAGCGTTCGGCATAAGAAAGGTGTTTTCCCTTACGTGAATCTATGTTATTCTTAGTTTGCGTCATGTGAATTCATCCTTGTCTATTGAGAGTTAGTGGTAACTTCAATATAACAGGAAATTCACATGGCGTCTTTTAGTTAGCGGTGGCTAACTTCATTATAAAATCCACCAAAAAAGTTATTGCCAATAATGGTGAAGATTTATCTAATTGAGAATAAGTATTCTTATGAATAAGATTTAGGAGGAGGAACCAATTATCTGGTTTCTCTTTTTCTTCTTTTCGTTTGTCAAATTAAGTTAGACAATTCCCACTCATTAATGTAATTTAAAAATACTTCTAACGGTGTCTGATACTGTAAATATTTTCTTGGGATCTGATTTCTTACTGAAGCGACTGCAGAGACAAAAGATTGATCGACTTGGTTAAAATCCATTTCTTTCGGTAAACCGTCTTTTCGAAGCAGTCCATTAGAATGCTCGTTTAAAGCTCGCTGAGATGGAGTTCCTGGATCAGCAAAGTAAATAGCAACATCATTTAAATTACTAATGGTTTTCCAGTTGGAAAAATCTTTTCCACAATCAAATGTAATGGATTTTGAAGAGATTTCTTGGAATACATTGGAACCAGTTGTTTATAGCTTCTTCAACATCTTGTGCTTTACGCCCATTGGGCTTCAAAGTAATAATGGCTTTTGAAATCCGTTCAACCAATGTGATTACAGCACTTTTATGATGAACGCCAACAATAGTGTCTCCTTCTAAATGACCAAACTCGTCTTCAAATTGAGGATAATCCGTTAATCTTTCAGATATATTTCTTTTGAAAGCTTGTTTCCCTCGTTTTTCTTTATGACCGTTTGGTTTACGTTTTCCTTTCATAGGAAGAGTTGTTTGATCAAAGAACCCTTGTTTGAACTGTCGGTACAAGGTGCGTGAGGAACAAGCGATGAACCTTTCTGCACGACCAATAATCACATCTGGAGTCCATCCTTGAGCAACCATCTTTTGAATACATTCTTGTTGGTCATTGGGTAAGGTAATAGGATGTCTACCGCAGCGCTTCTTATTTTCTTTGTATTGTTTAAAGTAATCAAGAGCCGTGTAGCCTTTCCTTAGGAAAGTAACTACGTTATGAATCGTTTGACGTGAACGGCCAATGTAGATGGCAATTTTCAATACAGAAATTTTTTGATGAAAATAAGCTTCTATCATTACAAGTTCTTCAGTGGTAAGATGGGTGTAGGTCATTCGTGATCACTCCTATGTTTTCTTTGGTCGGAAATACATTTTGAGTGTACCACGAATGACTTTTTTATTTGTCTAGCTTAATTTTACAATCGGCGAATCAAAAAGCTGACAGAGAAGAAACTTGTGTAAATATCATATAGGTTTAATTTATATGTGCAAGAAATTTTTAAAAAGAATTGAATTGAGGCTGGGATAAAAGGTCTCTCAAAAAAATACACTCCCAAAACTGTGAACTATTTTGTTCAGTAGTGGGAGTGTTTTTTTCTATATCTCTATCAAAACAAACGAAAGTGGGACTACTTTTTTCACAAAAGTAGTCTTGTCCCATCCTCTAATTGAGAATAAATAGTCAAAATACGATGTATATTCAAATGACTTATTTGAGATCTTTTTAACTAAATTATATTTTTCTAATGTACAATATGTTACATAATTGGTAAATAATGAATAAAATATATATTCAATGTCAAAAACAAGAAGAATTTAAAACTCTCTAGATTCTTTAAATTTTTTTCTATAATTATTTGGTGTGAGTGAATAGCGTTCTTTGAAAATCTTATTGAAAAATCCGTAATTTTGGTATCCAACTTCACCAATAATTTCTTCAATTGTTAAATCAGTATTTAACAATAAAAAAACAGCCTTATTTAAACGTTGCTCTTGGACTAACTGTTTAAAAGTTTTACCAGTATGCTTAGGGATATAGCGACTTAAATAATTTGGATGGAAAGAAAAATGTTTTGCTGCGCTTTCTAATGTGCAGGACATATAATTTTCTTCTATATATTCAAGAATTTTTCTAGCATCATTTAAAGAATTTTCGTTATGCCTTTCTTGTTGATTTTTTTGGTAGTAATGAAGTAATTCCGAAAAGATTAACACCAAATAAGCATTAATAGTATCTTTCGAAGAAAAGGAAGGGTCATAATAATCACATAATAAGTTTTCTACAAAATAAGGTAGTTTTGTACTCTCTTGGCAATGAAATAAAATGTATCGATTATGTTTTTGACTTTTTGAAATAGCTTCTAACAAAAAATCAGACATGATGCTATTACTTGAAAGACGACTTAACATTGAAGCATTAAAATAACTTTTTTTCATAAGGAAATTTATAATAATATCATCTTTTTCCGCATTTATGATCGTATGTGGAACATTCGTGTCCATTATACAAATATCTCCTTGATTTAGTACAATCTCCTTTTCTTGGATAATTGCAGAACAAGACCCTGAGTAAATATAGTTCATTTCTACATAATCATGTATATGTATGGGAATAACAGAGTACCGAGAGTGTTTTACAATTTCCAATTTTGGATTAAAAGTATAAGGGTTAGGTTTGTCTTTAATTTGTTGATCAAATTTAAAGACATAAATCTCTTTGTCATCGATGAACGTTTTAGAAATCTTACTATAAAATAGAGAATCATCATTTGAATGGTTTTTATACTTCGATTCACTTATAGTCATTTCAAAAAGTTGTTGTTTAATAGTTTCGGTATTCAAATCGTGTCTCCTTAGTTAAGTTTGGTAACTATATTGGTTAATAAACATAATATCATATTACGTTAAAAATTTATATAATACAAATGAAAGCGCTAGTTTTTTTGATAATTCGCTTTTTATTATGAGGGAAGTGTTATAAAAGCGCTTTTAAAATAATAGTACATTTCTTTAAGTAGGTTAAAAAAAGAAAGGGAGGATTCGTTGTGGATTATAAAAAAATAGCAGCTGAAGTTGTTGGGAAAGTAGGAGGGAATTCAAATATTGTTAGTGTTACTCATTGTATGACAAGATTAAGATTTGTGCTAAAAGACAACAAGCAGGCAAATGACGAAGAAATAAAAAAAATTCCTGGCGTGTTGGGAGTAGCTGTATCCGGAGGTCAGTACCAAGTTATAATTGGAACAGAAGTATCGAGTGTTTATACTGAAATAGTCAATACAATGGATGTAACTGGTGGTGGCTCTATCGATGTAGACGAAGGCGATATACCAAAAGAAGATGGAAATTTATTTAATCGCTTTTTTAAATTAATTTCTGGAATCATTTTCCCAGTAATGGGAGTTATGACTGCTGGCGGTATCATAAAAGGAGTTTTAGCAGGTTTAACATCATTTAATGTTTTGTCAGAAGCAAGTGGAACTTATCAAATTTTGTATTCTTTTGCAGATGGATTTTTTTATTTCTTGCCAGTCATTTTAGGTTTTTCAGCTGCTAATAAGTTCAAGTCAAATCCCTATATTGGTGCGACAATAGGTGCGGCATTAGTTTATCCTAGCATTGTTAGTTTTTATAATGAAGGAATTGCACTTACATTTTTAAAAATTCCAGTGGTATTAACAAGTTATGGAAATTCAGTTTTTCCAATCATTGCTGGTGTAGCAGTGGCAGCTTATATTGAAAAGAAAATTGATCATAAAATGCCAACAACTGTTAAATTATTCGCAACCCCGTTAATTACACTAATAATTACAGTTCCGCTTACCTTTTTAGTAGTGGGACCAATTATGACAATTATTAGTGATTTCTTGGCTTCTGGCACTCAATCAATTTATAACTTCAGTCCAATACTAACTGGCGTTATTTTAGGAGCTTTTTGGCAATTAGTTGTTATCTTTGGTTTACATTATGCGTTTATCCCAATTTTGATTAATAATATTGCTACACTGGGAGCCGACCCAATAAATGCAATATTAAATGTTACTATTTTTGCTTTAGCCGGCTCTGCAATTGGGTTTGCCATGAAACAAAAAAATAAAGAAAAAAGAGCACTTGGTTTTTCTACAGGTATAACAGGATTATTTGGTGTTACAGAACCAATTATATATGGAGTAGCGCTCCCATATAAAAAACCTTTTATTGCTGCCTTTATTGGGGGAGGTATAGCTGGTGGTATTACGGCAGGAATGGGTGCAAAAATGTTTGGTTTTGGTGGAAATGCAATATTTGCTGCGCCACTATTCATTAACCCAGAAGGAATTGATAATAGTTTTACAGCGTACATTATTGCTTCTTTAATAGCGTTCTTTGTACCTTTAGTTATTTCTTACATTATAACTATTAAAGAAGAAGTTATATAAATATAAGGGGAAACAGGTAATCTTGTTTCCCCTGACAATTTTTAGATAGGTGGTCTTAAAATGAAAAAATTACAAAAGGTTTTAGAAAATAAAGAAGAGAATTATATTTTTCCTTTTTTGTGGATGCATGGTGAAAAAGAAGAGAAAATAAGAGAATATGTTCAAAAAATAAATGAAGCAGGAATAGGTGCACTGTGTGTAGAACCAAGACCTCATCCAGATTTTTTAGGAGAAGAATGGTGGCAAGATTTAAAGATTGTTCTTGATGAAGCAACGAAAAGAAAGATGAAGGTTTGGCTGTTTGATGATGCTCATTTTCCTACAGGCTATGCAAATGGCGCTATTACTAAAAAGCATCCTGAGTTACGAAAAAAGTATTTAAAAATTGCACAAGTAGACTATCACGGACCACAAGCAGAAGCTGGTATTATCGTAAAATGGCAAGCTGGTGGAGATCGAAATACAATTATAGCTGTTGGAACAGATAATAATCAGTTGAGTTCAACGTTAACTGAAAGTGACGAAAAAATCATTGCAGTACTTGCTGCAAAATTGATTGACTACGAAACAATTGATACAAAAACAATGATAAATATCTCTGATAAACTCCAAGACGGTGTAGTTTATTGGGATATCCCTGAAGATAATTGGCGTGTCTTTATCCTAGTTGAAACATTTAATGGAGGAGAAGAGTCTACTGAAGGGTACTTGAACCCTATAGATCCAGAGGCGACACAGGTGTTGATTGAGGAAGTGTACCAAGCTCATTTTGAACATATTGGGGAATATTTTGGTAATACTATTGCAGGATTTTTTACAGATGAACCAAGATTTGGAAATATCAAAGGACCTGATGCATCTATTGGACGAATGGAGATGGTTCTTCCATGGCGCTCTGATATGTTGGATATTCTGACAAAAAATTTAGCAACAGATCCATTACTTTTATTGCCGTTGCTTATGACCAATGGGAATGAACAGGAAAGTTTTATTCGTTATCATTATATGGATGTTATTTCAAAATTGTATTCAGAAAACTTCAGTGGGAAGTTGGCAGAATGGTGTGCCAATCATAATGTGGAATACATTGGACACTTGATTGAAGACAATAATGCTCATGCTCGTTTAGGATATGGCGCGGGGCATTTTTTTCGAGGAATTAAAGATCAAACACTTTCGGGAATTGATGTAGTATTGCACCAATTGTTACCAGGAATGGATCAAGGGTATTTTAAAACTTTCACATCAACTGGTTGGGATGGAGAATTTTTCCACTATGGCTTAGCCAAACTAGGATCATCACTAGGACACTTAGACGCAAAAAAACAAGGAAGAACAATGGTGGAATTATATGGTGCTTATGGATGGAGTGAAGGATTAAATTTAATGAAATGGATGACAGATCATATGCTTGTACGTGGCATAAATCATTTTGTTCCACATGCTTTCAATATGTCTCCATTCCCTGATGCAGATTGTCCACCACATTTTTACGCACATAATAAAAATCCACAATTTCCTTATTTAGGACTGTTAATGAACTATACAAACCGAGTTGCTGAGCTATTAAATGGTGGACATCACGCTAAAAGTGCCTTTATTTTATACCATGCAGAAGCTGAATGGTCGGGAGAATATATGTTATTTCAAAAGCCGGCTAAACAGTTGATACAGCACCAAATTGATTTTGACATCTTACCAATCGATTTCTTACCAGATTTGACAGTAACTGATGGAAAAATGGGAATGAATGGTGAACATGCAGATGTATTAATCGTTCCTTATGCTGAAAGATTACCAAAAACTTTTTTTGAACAAATCCGCTTGCTCTTATCTAAAGGAGCCTCTATCATTTTTATTGATAATTATCCAAAAGAAACTAGTGAAGAAACGTCCATTTCTACTGAAATTGAAAGGTATGAATTATCTGAAAAAGTAGAGATTGTATCTATTAAAGAATTGGTAACTGTTTTAAGAGAAAAAAAAATATATGATATCTTACCAAAAAATAACTATCAAAGCTTACGCTATTATCATTATCTACAGGAAAATAGCATTTACATGTTTTTCAATGAATCTCCCGATGATAAAGTACTAACGGAAATTGAATTAAGCGAAGAAGGATTTATTTACGAATACGATGCTATGGAAAATAAATTATGGTCCATAGGCACTCAAAAAGATAATAGGATTAGACTTTCTCTGGTGCCGCAAGAAGCAAAAATATATATTATTTCCGATAATAAATTATTAGAGCAAAGTTCCAGTAAATATTTTGATAAGAAGGTAGCTCTTGAAATTAAATCACCATGGAAAGTCTCTTTACACAGTACAAATGGTAATCAAGGTAGCCATGAAAACTTTGAATTAGAAAATTTAGCTAATATTACAGGTCCAAAATTATATCCACGTTTTTCTGGTATTATAAAATACAAAACAACAATGATTCTTGACGAATTTGAAGAACAGGTAAAATATGAATTAGATTTAGGTAATGTTTATGAAATTGCTACTGTTTCAATTAATGGAAAATCAGTAGGAACTAAGATTTCTAAACCATATGTTTTTGACATAACTGATTTTATCAAAGAAAAGAGAAATAATATTGAAATAGAAGTAGTAAATACCTTGGGTACACAACAACAAGACTTCTTGTCTCAATATAGAGCACTTCAACCTAGCGGATTGTTAGGGAATGTACATCTTATAAAAAAATATTAGATTAAATAAATGAAAGGATTGCCCTGTAGCGTTTCAGATTCGCGACAGGGTTTTATATACAATTTAAATCCTGACTTTTTTATTTCAATAGAAAATGATGATCTAACTCGTCATGAAGTAGAAGCTTTAAGTATCGATCAAATAAAAGTACGAATGGGATGGAACCAGTTAAAATTAAAATATAGAAACCTAACGATTAAGTCTCTATTTTTAGTATCCCTTGATGGAGCAAGATACCACACAACTGTTCCCGAGTACGCGTTTATTGCAAGCAGTACAGGTAAGCGACCATTTTTATCTTTATCTTATTATAGAATGCTAGAAGATTCCTTTGAGTACTTAGTCAATCATATGATCAACTTTGCTCCGAATTCATTTACTAGTTATGGTTCTGATTCTAGTGAACAAGCTAGAAATAATATTGTCATTTATCAAAGTAAGGAAGAAGAGTCAGGAGTACAAAATAAAATAGTAAATAAATACCCAGACTTAGCTGAATTAATTGAGCCGTCATCTGAAGAGGTAGACTTTTTTTCTCAAAAAGTAAAATCTGAAATTAACAAAAAAATGGAGTATGATAAAGAGAATATTCGATATATCCTTCGCAAAAGAAATTTAGCTCAATTAATTAACAAAGAGATGCTTACTTACTATAGTGATATTTAAATTTATTACATGAAATATTTGCTCAAAAAAAAGAACCTTGTTCGAAGGTTCTTTTTTGTATGTATGGAGAACAGACTATAAATACTTATGTTTCATACTTTCTACAAGCATTGATAGTACTTTTATTTTTACTTCCATTGGAATGATCGTTTCATCGTTGTCTTCATCATAATGTATATCAGACTCAAATAAGGCGTGGTAGATAAAATCATCACCAATTTTATCTACTACAGACAATAAGAGATCTTCAAGATCTTGTTCATATTTTTCGGTATCTTGGTCATACATGAATTTAGGCTCTAATTTAGAAATCAAAATATTAATGGACTCTATAATTAATTCTCTATTTTCCTTATCTTTTCCAGAGATACTAAGTTCAAGGTTAGCGCTACCATCGTTTAAATTGTGACTAGAATACTTAATTTTATTCATATTTTCCTCCTATATTATAAATCATAATGCATTATACCTTAATAAATTTTTTTTTGAAACTAAAGTTCTTTGTTATCTATCTAGGGTGCACCTAAAAACCAACATTGGATATACGCTAATAATAACAGTCGCATAGTGGAGAGTAAAAGTATCGGACAAAAAGAGAAAATATGAAATACGAGAATAGGCTCTCACTTTGGTGAATACTAGCGAAGACTAGACACTAAAAATAAAAAAAGTAAACATAAAATATAATAACTGGACGTTGACTCTTTTAGAGGTTTCTGTTTATCTAAGCTATACTCTGAGTACTTAAATAGTGCTTCTAAAATATAGATGTAAAAAACTATAGAGATCATGCTTTACCTTTTTATAATTTTTACTAGGAACTCCATATATACCATTGAACTCAAAATGAAATTTAACTAAATCTCCGTTTACACGGCAAGTTATCTTGTTTCCAGGAATAGTTTCTGCAGAATTACATTGTACTAGCAGATATTCGTCTGAATGTATTTGTTCGATTAGGTTTTCTTTCTTTTTATATATTAAACGATTAGTAATATATCCCATGCTCCGCCATTCATAGATCTTAATGTTTCGCATAACTTTTCCAGGAAACCCGATAACGAAAAATTCAGTGGCTGATTCGTCTAGAATAATTATTTTTCTAATTGGGTAATCGCTTTGGATCTCGTCAACGCTAATATTAGCATAATGTCTATAGATGCACTCTACGTATTGATCTTTCTCAGTGAAGTAAAAGAATAAGAAAATAATTGTTTTGATTAAGGCCCATCCACCGAAAATAGTAAGTGTTATATCTATATAGCTAATTATATCTATCCAAGTTGTTACTGTTGTATCAGTCATTTATATCTGCCCTTTTAGTAAAATTTTGGTAAAATGATTAGCTTTTTCTCAATTAAGTTAATCTCTAAAAATCATATATTTAAAGCAATTATCAATTTCTTCGTCTGTTTTAGAAAAAATGCCTGTATGGTGAGAGAAGATTGTTCTTAATACAAAATCAACTTTTTGACAAACTGCTTCTATTGATTCAAGCTTCTCATAATATTTTTTGATAGAATCTCCGTGTACGATTTTTGATCGATAATTGTATGCAGTTTTTATCGCTGCATAATACTGAAGACGTTCGTCAAGATTACCACCTAATAAAATAGCCACTCGTTCAGATATTTGATGTGCTAATTCGTTGGTTGATGTAGTAAATAAGCACTCTAGTGCTGAAATGTAATTAAGTAGTTTAGTAGGAATAATAGACGAAGCTCTAGCAGCCACTGTAAAATACTTTGCCCTGTCAACTCGATTAGAATCTTTTTCTTTGATAAAAATATCAGGAATGGGTAATTTACCACCTATAGTGTCCTCATCTTTCTTATCTATAGACATCCAGTAGTTATCAGAAAAATCTAATTCTGCAGAGTAATCGTTGTACGCTTTCTTAATTTCATAATCAGAAAAAACAACTGGTTCTATTTTTCCGTTCCTGTTTGTAATGACTTCGGATAATGATCCTTTAAAAGAGTGTGCGTTTATATATTCACTATTTATTTTTTTGTCATAGATTAAAAGAAATCCATCTCGAATGTATATGCTATTGTCTTTAACAAACCAAAGTTTATGTGTAAAAGCCTGAATCTCTCTCAGCATTTTAAATACTATTATTCCGTTTTTATTAATATTTATAAATTCTCTAGCCTCATTTATTTCTTCAAATGTTCCTTTGATATATAAGTATGTAGAGTTGTCGCTAAATTCAAGTAAAGAATGTTCCCCCATTGTTTCCATTAAAGGATTGGTATAGATAATATCGGCAAGCGGATCTTTACCATTAGAAATACGTATATTATTTCCTAACTTTATTCCTTTATTATATGTGCGCCCTAACTCTAGGTTATGTAATACAGTTATAAATAGGTATTTCATAAATAACCCCTCTTTATGATCTGGATTTTTGTAAAATAGTTATCTTAATGCGTAGTAACTATACTACTATAACAGAAGTATGACACTAAAAGAAAAGCAGTTTAAACTATATAAAATGCTATCTGATTAATATTTTTATTGTAATATGAACAAATATATATCAGATTCAATGAACATAAAAAAGTTTAGCGTTGTAGAATATAGTCATAACTTAAGACTAATGAACATGAATTAACAAGCGTTACCTAATAAGGTTTGGTTATACTCATTTCTTATAATCATAAGGTGTAAAATCAATCTTAACGAAAGATATGGATATAAAAAACGCATTTTAGTCCAGTTTCGTGGATAGTGATCCACTTTCAAATCTGAAACAGGCTTAAAATACGTTATTTTTCTCTTGATTACTGATTCATTTCATTTATACAGTAGCTTATTAAGCTTAAAATTCTAAAATACAAATATTCTCTAAAATCATCCGAATAAATAGGCTCTTTTCCGTTTTCGAAATGTCTAATATGGTAAGTATTGCCTATCTGTGTTAATTCCTGAAATTCTCTGCTTATCAACTCTTTTGTTACTGGTGATTCTTTACTAACTATATCAATTAGTCTAGTTACAGACTTCTTTTTATTTTCTCCATAAATAGTCTTTAATCTTTCGAAAGTATCCCAAATTTTCTCTAATGCAATTTGCTTCTGTTTAGATTCCTTAGATCTTATATATATCTTCGATTCTTCTATTTTTTCATTAATTATTTCATCTATAGATCGAGGTGTAGTTTGATTTAATTGTTCATTACCTTCATTCTCAATTTCCTCATTGGACTGTTGCTCCGCTGGATTAACAATCATATAAGCTAATATAGCTTCTTTTAATTGTTCAAGTTCTGGACGGTAATCAAATTCCGTTCCAGCGGAAGTCATTTTCCCTGATTCCCTAACATGTTTTGTTAGTCCAGATAATAAAATAGAATATTTACTTCTTAAGTTTCTCCATAACTTCTCGGATCCATTTCGTGAAGATAGACTTTCCTCTATTTTTGGAAGATCAATCTTTATTTGTTCATAGACTTCCTTTGTTATTTTGACCATATCAGCAGTCCTTCCTTAGTAAGTTTAATACTTGAAATCATAATTTGTTTCAGGATGAGTGCATTTCGATTGCAGCAACGTTCGGTACATGTTGCAATCGTTATTTTTGCTTACTCTTTAAATATCGATAGAGAGTAGCTTTACTAATGCCGGTCATTTCAGTAATTTCTTTGACACTGTATATCTGGCTCTCGTACAATTTCACGGCTCGTTCAATATCACGCGGGTTTACACGTGGGCGTCCTCCTTTGCGTCCTCTGGCACGTGCACTTTTCAATCCTTCTTTAGTGCGTTCGACAATTAGATCGCGCTCGAACTGGCTGAAGGCCTGAAAGACGGTCATCATGAGTCGTCCTTGTGGGATAGTCGTATCAAAGTTCTCCTTCAGGCTGACTAGCTTGACGTCGTGATCCTCGAAGTAAGTGACGAGATCAATCAGATCCTTGGTGCTCCGTCCCAAGCGGGAGAAGCTTTCCACCACTACCGTATCCCCTGGGCGCAGCTTGTCTTTTAATCGGTTTAATTCCGGACGGCTAGCCTTCGTTCCTGTCATCTTCTCCATCAGAATTTCGTTGCAGTTCTGTTTCTCTAGCAGATCTAGTTGACGGTTCAACTCTTGGTGCTGCGTGCTGACGCGCGCGTATCCGTAGACATACCCACTCATGGTCATCGGCCCCTTTTTTGCTTTTATTGTATCACAAAAGGTAGTTAAAGATCCATAGATAAAGATACAACTTTTGAAACGAAAAAACCCCCATTTACGGCCTGAAGAGGGAACTTTTTTATTTGTCTCATAATCGATTGTTTTTGATACACAAATAACAGAAAAAAATAGAACATCTTCTGATTTTACGACTCAGAAAGAAAATATCCAACTATCTTTAGCACCTTCGCGGATTTTGAGTGTGATCTAATCGTGGAACGAACTCAAGAAGGAAAAGAGATTGCCAAACAGCGATCAGGTTTTCGTTAAAGACGTCCGAAAAAGTTTTTTCAGCAGCAAATTAGTTTGGCGATCAGGCTTCTGAAAGATCATTCTTACACGGAAGTTGAAAAAATGACAGGAATTAGCAAAAGTACTTTAACTAGACATAAAAGAATATTGCAGACGACACAGGGGTAACAAGAAATATTATCTATCAAATTAAGAAGTAAATATTAAAATCACAAATAAAACGAATAAAGAGAAGATGGATCTAACATTGTATATACTAATAATAACGATGATTATCTAATACTAGTGCAGTAGTCACTCTTTAACCTAAGTAAGTGTTTTACGTCACGTCTGTGACTACACACGAGTTAAATGCTTTTTTAAGGAAGAATAAAATTACTAGGAGGATACTTTTGAATAAAGAAACAGAAAAATCAAGTAAGCAAGTAGAATTCATAAAGTTATTCAATGAATTACATAAATTTTTACAAACAGAACTATACGTAGATTTTATGAAGACAAAAAGAGGTAAAGAGAAAAAGAATAATAATAATCCAATGACCTTTGAAGAGTGCCTGTATACAATAAAGAATAGATACAAACACACAATTCTAAATAACTATATAGATCAGTTATATCTTATCAACAATTTTCGCAATACGATTGTACATGATTCTACAAATGAATTTTATGATATTGCTGAACCCTCAGATTATACGATAACAATATTAAAAGAGGTTTACAATTTTTTCTTGAAACCAATTACTGTTAAGAAATACTTGAATTCCAAAAAGTTTGGTAGTCCCTTAACCGTATCAGCGGAGCATAATCTCGAAGAAATACTAAGTTTAATCTCAGAATATAATTTTTCTCAATTTCCAGTTTTTGATAATGATGAGTTTTCAGGAATGGTAACAGATAATGGATTAATAAACTTCATCGCTAAGTTAAAAGATGACGGAGGAATAATATTCGAGGACAATAAAGTGAAAAACATTATAAAGGGTGAAAATGCGTATGAGGAGAATAAAGAATCATATGTAATACACTATCAGGAAAAAGAGTTGTATCGTGTATTAGATGCATTTACTGATGTAGAAAACGTAATACAGTATGTATTAATAAGTAAATCTGGAAAAGAAGGTTTTAGATCCAAAGAAGATTTAGTTGGTATATTTACAACAGCAGATATACCAGATGTCGTGAAGTATCTAAAAGAAAAATATATGGAATAAGTAAAGAGAGAGACTTTATATATATGATGGTTTAACTCTTAATAGCAAATTTATTTGTCTGGAATTAGAAAAGTAACCTGACCCGCTATAAACTAAAGAAGGTAACAATTTCCTAATAAGAGAGTAGAAATCCAAAAATTTTCTATTAGAACTGAATGTTATCTCTAAAATTTCAAACCTATATGTGTGTTGAAGTCTAGGAATATTAAAGGTTATATTAGTGTAGTTAATACTCATGTAGAGTTAATAGTTTGTCCAAAAGATGTATAACTATAAATCTACTGATACTTATTTTTGCATAAAATTGAAAGAGGAGCGAAAACATTGATAAAAAGAACATGGTTGTTATTGGTTGCAAGTAGTGCCTTACTAATTAGTGCCTGTACCCCAACAGGAGAAGCAACGGAAGAGGTAATTGAATCTGAATCGATCGAAACAGAATCAAAAGAAGAAGAATCGTCTAGTCAATAATTTAAGGAAAGTGAAGAGCAAGAAGAAAGATCTGCTTCTTTGGAAGAAATTTCAAGTGATGAATCACAACTAGCTGAAGAAAAACAATCATTTGTATTTCATGATGGTTATACGCTAATTGAAGTGGACGGAGGGGATTTATCTGGCTATCGTCAAGCGAACGTTGTCGTGGATATTGGCTTTGGCGATAGAGAATATTGGGGCTATACGAATGAATACGGTCAATTAGTTCGGGTGGTCGCAAATGAAATTGTTGTACAAGATGATTCTGCTGAGTCTGTTAATTCAAACGGACGCTATTACGGTGATGAAGCCAAAGTTCCAGGAACAGAAGATTCCATTCTGGATGAAGGACACATTATTGCTGATTCTTTAGGCGGTGTGGCCAATGCCTATAATATTACTCCACAAGACAGTGTATTGAATCGTCATGGGGATCAAGCCTATATGGAACGAACAATTCAACAAGCAGGTGGAGCAACTAACTTCGAAGCGATTATTACTTATCCAAATACAACTACTCAAATTCCAAGTAGTTATAAATATACTTATACTGTCAATGGGAACCAAGTAGTGGACGAATTTGATAATATTAACCCCGACGAATACAATGAGCAGCAAGGATTAACGGGAAGAAGCAATAAATCTTCATCATCTACTGAATCTTCAGGAGCAGAATCTGCGGCAGCAAGTACTCCTAATGGAGGAGACGTATCAACAGTAGACGTCAATGGTAATGGGATAGTTACAATCGATGAAGCAAAATCTGCAGGATATTCTATGCCGATTACAAGTGATCACTGGTTATACCAGTACATGAGAGATAATGACAATGATGGAATGGTCGGAGAGTAAAACCAGATAAAAAAACATGTATGATGATCTTAATTGAGAACATCATCCATGTTTTTTTGGTTCTATAATATTACTCTCCAAATGATATTATGTATTCGAATTTTTTCTTTAGACTTCTTTAAAAATTTCCTTTCTACTAAATAAGGTAAGCATTTTAAGTACATATATTTAAAATTACTAGTATTTAAGATAGTAAAAAAGATATCGCTAAAAGAATGTAGTTAAGCAAGCAGTTACTACTATATGTAGTTGTTAAATAAATTAATAGCATTATAATTAAATTATTGATGAGATCGTTTTATTCGTTGGAGAACGAGATGTTGAGAGGAGGAAAATAAGTGAGTCGTCTAAAAAAAGAGATGAATGAAACAGAAATACGTACAAATTTCATTACACCAGCTATTGTCCATTCAGGATGGGACAAATTGCAGCAAATCCGGGAAGAGTTTAGAATTACCGACGGCCGTATCATTACACGAGGAAAAGTGGTCACCCGTGCAAATCCTAAATTTGCCGACTATGTCTTAAACCATATATCAAATGTCCCTTTAGCCGTAGTAGAGGCTAAAGATAACAAACATACAGTGGCGGCAGGATTGCAACAAGGAATGGGATATGCCCGCCAGTTGGATATTCCTTTTGTATATTCAAGTAACGGAGACGGATTTGTAGAATATGATTTCTTTACTGGAGAAGAACGTGAATTACGACTACAGGACTTTCCGTCGCCAGATGAGTTGTGGCAACGGTACAGAGTAGGAAAAGGGTTTGCGGATAGTCCAGTTAAAGAGGCTCTTATAACGGAAAAATATCATTATGTAAAGGGAGACAAAACTCCACGCTATTACCAACGAATTGCGGTTAACCGTACAATTGAGGCGATAGCAGAAGGTGAAAAACGTATGTTACTGGTTATGGCAACCGGTACAGGTAAGACTTACACTGCTTTTCAAATTATTTGGCGAGCATGGAAAGCTGGTAAGGTGAAAAAGATTTTATATCTAGCGGATCGAAACATTCTAGTTGATCAAACTATGGCTAATGATTTTGGTCCTTTGGCAGATGTCATGACAAAGATTGAGAAACGGAAGATGGATAGTTCATTTGAAATTTATATGTCGTTGTATCAACAATTGTCTGGTGAAGATGGAACTGAAGCATTTAAAGAGTTCTCTCCAAACTTTTTTGACATGATCATTGTAGATGAAGCTCATCGTGGTAGCGCACGTGAAGAATCTAATTGGCGGAAAATATTAACTTATTTTAGTTCAGCAATCCAATTAGGGATGACAGCAACGCCTAAAAAGGATGACAACGTGAATACCTTTGATTACTTCGGAGGTCCGCTTTATACCTATTCTTTAAAACAAGGGATTGATGATGGGTTCTTAGCACCTTATAAAATTGTACGTGTGTCCATGGATAAAGATCTAGAAGGGTATCGTCCAGAAAAAGGAGAGACCGACGTTCATGGTTTAGAGATTGCAGACCGCATATACAATGGGAAAGATTTCGATCGAAATCTGATTTTAGAAGCACGAACTAAACTAGTAGCCAAACGCTTGACAGAATATTTGAAAAAAAATGATCGTATGGCCAAAACAATCATATTTTGTGTGGATATTGAACATGCTGAACGGATGCGTAAAGAGCTTGTTACACTTAATGAAGATATGATGCAAAAAGATTCGCGATACATCATGAAAATGACGGGTGATGATATTGAAGGATTAGCTCAATTAGATAATTTCATTGATGTAAACAGTCCTTATCCAACCATTGTGACAACTAGCAAACTTTTAACAACAGGTGTAGATGCAAAGACCGTTCAAATTATTGTATTGGATGCTAACATTGGTTCTGTGACCGAATTCAAACAAATAATTGGTAGAGGTACTCGTTTGCGGACCGATGTTGGAAAGTATTATTTCACTATAATGGATTTCCGTAATGCAACCAATCTATTTGCAGACCCAAATTTTGATGGACCTGCAGAATCAATTGTTGATGTGATTGATGGTGGCGAGATGCCTGACAACGACCATGATATGGGTAATGAGGGTGAAGTTGGTGAGAATGAAGTCCTTTTGACGGATGGTGAAGAGGGAGATAATGGTGAAAAAGGAAAACTTGGAATCGTTCCTCCTGCACCACCTGGAGAAAGAGAAGGTCAGATTAAATACTATGTGAACCATGTGCCTGTACGCGTTTTAAACGAGACAGTCTATTATTATGATAAAGACGGGAAAATTGTCGCGGAAGGTATGCGGGAATATAATAAGAAAGCCATCAAATCAGAATTTGCAACTATGGACGACTTCATCAAAAGATGGTCCAAAGAAGAACGAAAAGATGTTATTATTCAGGAACTTTTGGATAAAGGCGTTTTAATTGAAGAATTAGAAGAGGAATTTGGTTCAAATTATGATGCTTTTGATCTCATTCTTCACGTGGCTTATGGTCAAAAGATGATGACACGTTCGGAACGTGCACAACGCGTAAAGAAATCTGAAAAGTTAGCTCAATACTCCGGAATCTCCAGAGAAGTAATAGATGCGTTGATTCAAAAGTACCAGGATACGGGTTACGCTGATTTTGATGATGTTCATGTGTTAAAATTAGACCCATTGAATCAGTTTGGAAACCCAATGAGTATAGCGCAATCTTTTGGTGGCAAAGACTCTTTTATTAAAACAATGCGAGAATTAGAAGATTCTCTTTATGCTTAAAAAATTTGGAATAGCTTTAATAGAGTTATTCCGTTTCTTAATTGTTCGGGTACTACTTATAAAGTATGGTAGTCTTTAAAAAATATAGCAAGAGTTAAAGGAGTAGTAACATGACAATAGAAAATTTAGTAAAACGAATCCAGGATATTATGCGACAAGATGCGGGTGTGGATGGAGATGCTCAACGTGTCTCTCAATTAGTTTGGTTATTATTCTTAAAAGTCTATGATGCCAAAGAAGAAGAATGGGAATTTATGGATGAAAATTATGAATCCATTATTCCAGATGTGCTCAAATGGCGATCATGGGCACCAGATAACAAAGATGGGAAAGCACTAACAGGTACGTCCTTGTTGGATTTTGTAAATAATCAACTATTCCCAACTTTAAAGGATTTAGAAGTAGATGAATACACGCCACAACGTGCAGCAATTGTTAAGACTGTATTTGAAGATGCTTATAATTACATGCGTGAGGGAGTTTTGTTGCGCCAAGTGATAAATGTTCTAAACGAAGTTGACTTCAATGATTACCAAGAACGCCATGCGTTTAATGATGTCTATGAAACATTCCTAAAGAGTTTGCAAAGTGCTGGAAGTTCAGGTGAGTACTATACAAGTCGTGTATTAACTGACTTTATTATTGATATGTTGAATCCAAAAATAGGCGAAGTCGTAGCAGACTATGCTGCAGGAACCGGTGGATTCTTAACAAGTGCATTAGAGCATTTACGCCTACAAGAAGAAACACCGGAAGACCGTGAAATTATCAATAAAAGCATTGTCGGTATTGAGAAGAAAGGTCTACCATATATGTTGGCTATGACAAATCTCATTCTGCATGACATTGACGAACCCAGTATTAAACGTGGCAACTCACTAGCAGATAACGTGAGAGAAGTAGCTGATAAGGATAAAGTAGACATTTTTGCTATGAATCCGCCTTACGGTGGTGTTGAAGGTCCTGGTATCCAAGCAAATTTTCCAAGTGACATGCAGACAAAAGAAACGGCTGATTTATTTATGGCAATGATGATGTTCCACTTGAAAAAGAATGGTCGCGCAGGAGTTATCTTGCCGGATGGTTTTCTGTTTGGGACTGATGGGGCTAAGATTAACATCAAGAAAAAACTATTAAAAGAGTTTAATTTACACACCATTGTACGTTTACCGTCCGGAGTGTTTGCTCCTTATACAAGTATAAAAACAAACATTCTATTCTTTGAAAATAAAGGAACGACTGAGAAAATTGATTATTACGAAATTCTTTTACCAGAAGGCGTGAAAAACGGATTTACTAAAACACGTCCGTTTATGAATAAAAATATTGAAGGAGCACGAAAATGGTACTTGAACCGTGAAAACCGGGATGAGAATGCTTACTCCGTAACCATTGAAGAGATTGAAAAACGAAATTTTAACATTGATATTCGAAATCCTTTAAATATTAAAGAATAAGAGATCTTTACGTTAGATGAACTTATGACCGACCTCAAAGGAAAGGCATTGGAAATTGAAAGTCTCATTGAAGAACTTTCAGCTGTTTTGAAAGGGGGAGAGTAAATGGCTGATACAATCGCATTGATGAAGAAACGTGTTTTGAATATGGCCATACGTGGGGAGCTAGTGGATCAACATCTGGAAGAGGGTACTGCTCAAGAGTTGATTCTTAGAACACCGGAAGTTGGAATTTTATCTAAAATTCAGGAAGATAATAGTAATCTGTTATACAATATTCCGAAAAATTGGGAATGGGTAAAAGTTAAAGATATTGGTTTAACAAGGGGCGGGGATGGTTTTCCACTTAATATGCAAAATAAAAATGAAGGGAAATACCCACTTTTTAAAGTAGGCGATCTGTCTAAAGTAACTGGCAATTATGCAGTTAACTCAGAATATTGGCTCGATGAGGAAGATTTTAAGATTAAAAACTTTTTTGTCTTTCCTGCTAATACAATAGCGTTTCCAAAAATTGGAGCTGCACTGTTATTAAATAACAGAAAAATCCTACAGCAAAAATCTCTATTGGATAATAATTGCATGGGATTAATTCCGAATATGAGAGTTAATCATGAGTATCTATTTTATTTTCTTAAAACTATTGATTTAGGGATGCTCTCAAAAGGAACTTCAATCCCCTCTGTTTCTCAATCACAAATTAACAACATTGATTTTCCTCTTCCGCCACTCTCCGAACAGAGACGAATCGTCGCTATAATTGAAGAAATTTTCACGGTCATTGACCAAATTGGCATACGAAAAGAAGAATCTCTTGCAATCATTGAAAATATTCGCCAAACTTCTCTCCAAAATGCTATTATGGGGCAATTGGTGAAACAAAATGAAAATAACGAACGAGCGTCTGAATTATACGAAAAGATAAAGAATGAAAAAGAAAATTTAATAAAATTAGGAAAAATTAAGAAAGAGAAACAATTGCCAGAAATTGAACCGGAAGATGTTCCGTTTGAAATTCCAGAGAGCTGGAAATGGGTTCGACTTGGAGAAATCATCAGTTTGATATCTGGGAGAGACTTGGCAACAAAAGACTTCAATGTAACAGAACAAGGTCTACCGTATATAACTGGTGCGAGTAACTTCAATTTGGGAAGACTTACAGTAAGTCGCTGGACAGAGAATCCTAAAGTTATATCAAAGTGTGGTGATTTATTAATAACAGTTAAAGGTACTATTGGAGATATGCATTTTCAAGAAATTGAAGAAGCACATATTGCAAGACAAGTCATGGCTATAAGAAATGTATCTGAGATAAGTTTAAAATATATAGGGTGCTTTTTAGATGCTGAGCTAACGAAATTAAAAAATAAAGCAAAAAGTATGATACCAGGGATATCTCGCGACGACATTCTTAATTTTGAATTTCCCCTCCCACCACTTTTTGAACAAGAGCGTATCGTACGAAAGCTTGACCAAATCATGGCTATCTGCGATCAAATGGAAGCTCTCTTGTATGAATCTTCTCCGACAAATGTAACCTTAAAAGTAGTAGAATAACAAACAGCACCTCTACAAATGTAGAGGTGCTGTTTGTTAAATAATCCATACTCATATGGCGAGTATTATATAGTTTTTAAAGAAGTGTTAGAAGAATTAATCATACTGAATCTGCTTATACTCCATATTCTGAAATGCTTGCATTTATATTTGTTCTTTTTATAATTATGATATCCAAACCTCTTGCGTAGCATATCCGTTCCTATAAAACAGGTTAATGAAAATTTGAAACATCTGATAGACGGTATTGTTCACTAAAAGGACTTTCTGTTATAAAATAATACACAGTTTCATTCTTAATAGGAATAAATCATATATTTTAGAGGAAGATAAAAAATAACACTATTGGATAGGTTTCTGGATACACGATTTTACATAATTTCATGTGTATTTATTTTTAAAATAAATATTTCAAAAAAACTATGAATTATCCATGTATAGAATTAATCCTCTTAATTTGTAATAGTATTTAGTAATGATTATTGTAACGTATTTTAGTAAACTTGAAAAACCTGAATTTATAAGGATCTTTGTCGTTTTTATTTTTTTGTAAAAAACATTCCCAAAAACACTTGTATTTGGGAATGGATTAAGTCAATTAATTAATCTCATTTAAACACAACAAACTGCTGCACCAAGCACTTCTCCTGGAGGAGATGTTTCCTCTGTAGATACGAATAGAAATGGGAATGTAACCATTAAAGAAGCAAAAGATGCTGGCTATTCTATAACAATTACAAGCAACCATTGGTTATACCAGTACAGGAGAGATAATGATAACGACGGGATGGTTGGAGAATAAATATAAACCTAAAATAAAAGACCAGATTAATTTCTGGTCTTTTATTTTAGGTTTATAAGTAACTTTGAAGAGCAATAACTTAAAAAAGTAATTTAAAATTCAGCGACGTTTCGCTAATTTAATCTTTATTGATTCAGATGTAGCGTATGGTGATTTATTAAAGCGTCTTGAAACAGAATGAAAAACTGGTTGTTTCTTGCTGAGTATATCATGGTTGGCCGTTATAGCTCCTTTCAAAGAGACTATATTCTTTGTATAGCTCAATAAAAAAAGAATCCTATTATTATAGGATTTTCGGAATATATTATTTGGCCGTTTTTTATGTTCTTGTTAAAAATTACTCTATACTTTGTACTATTGAATCTTTATTTTCCACAATAAGTGTATTTATTTCTTTAATTGGAATTATTTGAGAGGGTACTGAAGTCCCCTTAACTGCAATTCCTACTACTTCATTTTCAAAGTTTACAACAGGACCACCACTATTTCCCTGAAAAATAGTTTGAGATATTTCATATCTTAAATTACTATTCTCATAAACTATTCTATCTATTTTTCCATCGGTAACTTTTAACTCATCATTATAAGAATATTGAGGGAATCCTAATAAACGAACAAAATCACCAGTCTTTAAAGGACTAACTGAAGCAAGTAGACCTTTATTCTCCATATCAAAACTTTCAGGTTCTAAGATAACAATATCTTTTTTTATATCATAGTAAATTATTTTTGCAAAGTACGAAACCTTATAGTCATTGCCTTTAAAATATCTAATATTATATGGTGGGGCAGCAATTTTATTTCCTGAATCAATAGCGTTTATGACGTACTCTAATACATGGTAATTAGTTATTAAACCGACTCCTTTTAAGTGAAAACCAGTACCTTGTCCATAGCCAATTGAAATCATGTCGTCTTCTTCTTTATCATAATATGTAAAATCACTTTCGCTCTCAATAATAAAAACGTTATCTTGGTAAAATTGATTAGGCACTAATATTTTAATAGCTGTGACATTAGTAATTGAAATAGTCTCCACTAAGTCATTAAACCTAGTTGCTAATTTTATAAAGACTGAATCATTGGTTCCCTTTACATGCCCTACGTGAGTTATCATACCTTTTAAAACCTTAAACAAATCTATTTCATCAGAATAATTTTTATTTCTGAATGGATATTCGTCTTCAAATTTTTTAATGGGTATATCCAAATTGCTTATATTTTGTTCAACAGAATGTAATATAGCTCTAATCCGACGTATGTATGTTCTTTTAACATTTAGTTTTTGATTTACTGTTATACCTGTAACTTCTTGGTGTTCTTTATTTCTTTGAAATCTAACTTTTTGGTTATTAATAATAAAACCGTTATCTGTTATTATTTTTATTAAGTTAGTTGATAACGCAGGAGCCTCATTTTTAATTTCCATAATTTGACTGGGAAGTGGAAGATTCGAGGAAAAAGTTATATCATCCGCATACCTAGAATATCGAACACTTCTCATCCTTCTTGCCATATTTGTTAGTTCTTTATCCATTGTCTTCGCTATAATATTAGAAATAATTGGAGAAGTTGGTGCTCCTTGAGGTAAAAAACCATCAGGATGACAACAGATATTAGCTAATGTATATGCTACTTTTGAATTTAATTTAAAATAACGAAGAAACATATTACTGACACGTCCATAAGAAATACTTTCAAAGAAATTTTCTAAATCTAAGTTTAGAATATATTTTTTTCCAACGTGAATTTCTGCATTCGTAACTATATCTTTCCCTGAGACAAAACCATGTGCATTTGTATGTGGAGAAAAATTATCGTAGAGTATATCTTTTAGTTTTCTTTGTATTTCCATTAAAGAATTTTTAGGTTTATTGATCTTTCTTTTAGACCCATTTTTTTAAAAATTTCAAATTCAGTGTACTGATTTCTTTTATTGTAAACAATTATGTTTTTCAATTGTTCTTTAGTTACACCTAACATAATCGCAACATCTTCAAAATCTTTTAACAAATTTAAACTATTCATATAATTTCCTCCAAAAAAAAGAGTAAGGCACTCTTCCTATCCTTTGACGCATATATACGATCAGCGTAAACTAGTAATCACAGTAACACGCTGATGCAGGGGTTGGATTATAACGTGATAAATAGATAGCAGTTACACCATCCTAAATTCAGTTTCCTTACTCAATACTCATTATATCTTTACATTTCTTACTTTACTAGTCTTTCATATCTAAAATGTCAGAAAGTAGCAGTATTTATACCAAGATTGTTAAATGTTTATATGAATAGAGATAATGAATATATTTATCATATGTAAGTTATTCTCTAATTCAAATGTACCTAAGCAAATGTATTTAAGTATACTTTAGCCAGATTATATTTTATTTGTTACTAGTAAAATTTTTTAAATAAATGCACATGTTTTTAAGGTTTTTAATTTGTAAATCAGAAAGGTAAATCACTCTCATATACTTCGCACATATGTAGCCTTTCAGTTACGTATGTTTTATGATCTTCTAAGATTTTACCTAGTCCATCATAAGTTTTTATATTTAATTTATAATTGAAGATTTCTTCTACTTCATAATTGTAGGGGTTAACAGATTCTTTTAGTTCTAAAAACTCTAAAATGTTTCGCTCAAAAAGTTTATCACAAGTATTCTCTAATAAACCTACATACTTGTCATTATATCCATTCTGCTTTAGGAAGGAGGAATAGACTTCGTATCTAAAGGAAGTGCTAGTATTTATTTTATTATATCCTTCCGTGTACATGAATTTCAGAAGTAGAAGCTCGTCAGGCTGCAATGTACCTCTTTCAATATTCTCAAGTATAATAGGAGAATTATCCTTCTCGACGTTTTCAGACTTTTGAGTTTCGTATTGTATTTCTAATCTAGTTGTGAATTTAGCAACTTGCCGCGTAAGAAAATTTTCCACACTTTTAGAACCATAAATATTATATATTCCTCGAGTTTCTTTTTGTAATTTTTCGCGAAAATAAACGACTTTTTGATACTCTTTAACATCTTGAGAATTAGTCGGTGCAGAAGTATCACAAAAAAATATTCCAATTCGATCCGCGTTTTCTTTGCTGAATACATCTAACTCTTCTAAAGTACCGGATTCAGCTCGACTGGTGGGGGAACCTAATTTAGATTTTAAAATCATTATTAGAATATCACTATCTAATAAAATCCTTTTATTTATCAACTCTTGTCCATCTTCCGTTAAACTATATTCAGAGCTAATAGATTTTTCCCATCTGATAGGTAGCAGAATTATCTTTTCCCTTTCTGAATTCAAGTCATTCCATTCATAAATAATGTCTTCCACTTGATTTCTCTCATCTGAAGTATCATTTGGAGAAGCAATAAATATTTTCAATACTGTCGCCTGAAATCCCAAACTTATTCCTCCTTCTGTATTATCTTGATTCATAATTTTATTTCTAGGTTTCGCATTCTCATTTTACAAAATTTAGTAGATTAAACTATTGTTTCAATTTTTTTAACTATTTAATTAACCTACGTAAAAGCATATGATTATACTTTTACGTAAATCTTAATCGTACTTAATTTGTTCCTCATCCATATTTTGAAATGCTTGCATTCGTTTCTGCTCTTTATTCAGTCTTTCTTTTGCGAATTGAAAGAAGCCATCTACATCTTGATTGGCCAAAAATTCGACATACTGAGCTTTGGTTTCTTTTTCAATAATAAGTGGTGGGAATCCTTCTTGCAACAACGAATACATCATTATCATCCGCCCAGTTCGGCCATTTCCGTCTGAGAATGGATGGATTCGTTCGAATTGGATATGGGTATCCAAAATCGCTAACAGTTTGTCATCGCTCGTTTTAGCGTTATCTAACCGATACTGCAGGTTATCCACTAGCTGTGCTACAAGCAAAGGCGTTTCAGCTGGAGAAGCCGTTTGGAACTCGGCACCTATAATAATGTTTTCACTCTTTTTAAACTGTCCTTTATCATACTGCAAGCGATCCGTTAAATCAGCATGAATCTCTTTAATGATCGTTACAGAGAGTAGTTCTTCATTAATTAAATGGCTGGTCATTCTTTCAAAAGCTTGCTTGTGATTTTCAATCTCATAAAATTCTCTAACTGTTGCCCCCGAACTATTCGGTAAAGTTCCATTAACAATAATAGAAACCGTAGCCGGTAAAGAAATCGTGTTTCCTTCTATCCCTGCTGAATGATGAGCCAAACGAACAAGAATATCATCGAGATATTCCTGCGTGAATTTTTTTAAAGCGTTCCTCATATGATCGCCTTCTCCCCTCGTTAACACTAATTTATGAGCACACTTAGGATAACTTGAACAACAACTCCCCCGAAGTGTTAAAGTGGTATAATGTTAAAATGGTACATAACATTACCAGAAATGTTTATGCTCTCTTTAGTAGGCTCTGATTTTCAAATCAATTCCTTAATGTTTATAAGCTATTTACTACCTTGCTCCACTGTACAACTTTTTCTTCAAACGATTTTACATTTTTACCTGGAACTGGGCTAGTAGAAGGTAACTTAATAAACTGAATCTCTGTAAAATGCTGGAAACCGATTTTTGTTTTAAATATTTGATAGGCTTTGTTCCCATTAAATCCGACAATTTTTAAGGATGAATGTTGCTTAAAAAAAGACATAAAGTCATTTAACACATCTTCTGTGATAGCAAAAACTAAACTCCCTACTCTTTTACAGCGATGGATCACGTCCCATAAAGCAATATGATGTTCTTTCAGAACATTAATTCGTTGTGGATATTCTTCAGGTAGTTGTAGTTTGAGGATTTCCTCCATTATTTTCCACAATTGATTCCTTTTATTAGCATAGTATTGCCCTCTTTTGAGAGATTCTGTTCCAGGCATGAATCCTAGAATCAAAATTTTAGCTTGATCGTCGATAATAGGAGCTAAACCAAATCTTTTGTCTGAGGTTAATAGAACCATATTTTTATCCCCCTTTGTCGTTCAGTCACATGAGAGTTGATTTTTGAAACGTTATGGTATCTAATCCTTGTATTACTGCTAGAATGTTAGTTTTTATTAGCTTTTTTTTGGTGTCTCTTGACGTCTTTATCTTCGTAGATTTGAACTAAATCCTCAAAACGTTTTGCATCGCTATCGTTTAAATTTTCAACGTATAAATTGACAAAAGTCTCTACCATTTCTTTTTGACTATCTGAATGTCCCATTGTAATCAGAGCCGCTATTTTATTGCGGATATGATTGTCGACGCGAATATTCACTGGTTCCGTTATAAAACTGGATACAATCGCTTTTTCTTTTGAGGATGGTTGTTTACTAGAATTGTTTTTATCAATATCAACACGGCTCACTTGGTTGTTTATCTCAATCTTTGGTCCACGGGTCAGTGTTTTTTTGTTTTTATTTTTTATTTGATCATGATTTAATAACGCCATTCTACACGCCTACTTTCTCTAAACGACTCAAAATTTCGGTAGATACGTTGGTAAATATCTCGTGAACTCTCCGATCATGAATGTCTTTGGGATTATCTGTAACGCCTTCCATGTCCATTCGCTTAATTCGTTCCATAATGGATATTTTATTTTCAAAAACATTATCAGGTCCAAAGCTTTCCAATGCTGCTTTGAGAATTTCTTTATCTACACGTGCACCCTTCTTACTTAATACCGGTAAAATGCCTAATATGTCTACGGAAGAATGAAATTCATTAATCAGAGTCTCTTGTAAGTAAGTTATAAACACCTCTGCACCAGATAAAGATCGCTCTTGTGTTTGTAGAACAACTATAATTTGGTCACAAGCATAGAAAGCAGTATCATTTAATAAACTCAGTGTAGGTGGCACATCTATAAAGATGAAGTCGTAATCCGATTTTAAAGGTTCAATGAGCTTTTTGAAAAACGAGACGCGATCTAATTCGTTGTCAAAATTTCTTTCCAGGTACCTAGCATACATAGAAAAATCAACCGCATTTGGAATTAAAGTAAGATTTTCTTTAATTTCTATTGTTACTTCCTTTAAAGGAAGTTGATCATTAATGGCTCCCATTAATGACTTATCAATGGTGATAATATCACTATCCGCTGATTTTGTTTTCAAAAGTAAGGATGTTAAGTTTGCTTGAGCGTCAAAATCAATAATAAGTACTTTGTGTCCCGATTTAGCTAGATTGTATCCTACTAGTGCTGTCGTGGAAGTCTTCCCTACTCCGCCTTTGAAGTTTGCAAAACTCATTACAGTTGCTGTCATATACTAACTCCCCCTAAATGTTATTTACCACTATCATACCTGAACTCATAAAAAAAGTATACCGAAACTCCACCTAAATGTTATAAAACACTGAGGCTGTCTTTGTAATTGAATTAAACTCCCCCGAAGTGTTAAAGTGTTACAATGGTAAAATGTTTAAATGTTAAAGTGTTAGAATGTTCAAATGTTAGAATGTACAAATGGTAAAATGTTAAAGTGTTATTTTAATAACTCCAAAAGGTTTTTATAGCAACGAATATAAGTAACTACCCCGAAGTGTTAAAATGTTAAAATGTTAAAGTGTTAAAGTGTTAAAATGTTAAAGTGTTAAAATGGTATTTAACATTTTAACACTTTAACACAACATTTTTTTTTAGCTAAAAACCGTTTACAAACCTTTGTTTAATCGATATCTTTAGTACATGAAAATAATTGAATACAAAAAAAGCCCCGTAGACGCCAATCTACGAGACACACAAAACTTATCCGGTTATATGTGTCTATTATACCAGCCTCTTTTTGAGTTGGCAATAATAGGTCTTTTTTAAAACTGTAGGGGACAAGCTGCAGCCATGAAAAACTGGGACCAAGGGGACAGGTTAGGCGCTAGCCACTTCAATAACTAGCGATAGGGGATCAAAAGAGATTACTGTATGCACTCTTTCCCTGAATGGTGTCCGCGACCGATTTAACGGCGGGGGTGGTAATCCTAGGCCAAAAGCCTGGTAGCCTAAAACAATGCTCTTTGGGAGGGTTTTAAGAGGGTTTTAGGTGTGTCTCAATAACACCAACGCATACAGATGTGATAGTGGCTCCAATCGTCTCGCCGACGTTAGAATGTAAAACACATAAATATTTAAAACGCATGTTGTACTCTAGCTAGTCATATATTTTATTTTTATATGGCAGTCTAGGGTACAACTATGCTCAACACCAAAACATCAACACCTCTGTTAGCAAAGTGACTAATAGAAAGCAAGTGTTTATTTAAAATTACGTTAGTTTTTAAATACGAGAAAGTAATTCAAGTAATTCACGATTCAAAACACTTTAGTACTAATATACAGAATCTTGAAAACAACATGTTGGAGATAATTAGGCGAAAGTAAGATTTAGACTAGTATCGATCCAGTATTAAGAAAGATGTTGATGAATTAAATTAAAGTATTTATAGTAATTTTGAAGAGAACAAAACTGAACGAAATTTTAATGATATTAATAATCAGCTTGATAATATAAATAATCAAATTAATATTCTTGATAAAGAAATAGAAATTTGATAAGAAGCTCTAAGGGAGGAAAATGGATACTTCATGAGAAGAAATGGAATTAGTAGTATACACATAATATTCCAGTTAGTCTCTCGTTTTCTTACCACATATTTTTTAAAAGCATTGTATGTTAAGTTTTGTAGACAGTTCTGTTGATTTGAGAAGTCAAATTAATTATTTCAAAATGAAAATCACTGGTGCAGCAAATGGAACGTATAAATTATCTTTCATAGTTGCAGATAATAAAATAATTGGGTGTATCGACTTACATAACATAGATTCCACCACTGGAAAGGCTGAAATTGGATACTGGATTCATTCAAGTTATTCTGGTCAAAATATAGTTTCTAAAGCAGTCAAAAGGTTATGTACGTATTCTTTTGAAGTGCTTGAATTAAATAAATTAAGTATTTTTGCTGATGTTGAGAATATAGGCAGTAACAAAGTAGCTATAAAAATAGGGTTCAAATTAGCGGGAATTAAGTTATAAGACGTGATTAGACACAACGAATACAGGGATTTGAACGAGTATTATTTGTTGAAACCTGATTCTGATAGTCACATGAAACTGACATTATGACATTACCACACTAATCATTGTCAACTTGAAACAGTAGAGGATATCTTTGAAAGTAACTTGAAATTATCAGAAAATTTAGAAGTGGCCATTGAGAGACTAGAAAATCATGACAAAAAAATATTAGAACTAGAACAAACCTTAATAGAAAAAAAGTATATTCAGTTAAATTTCAAAAAAACTTTATATTTTTCACAAATGAGCAATCGAAAACCCCTCCACTATAAGGATACCGGATTACTTGGCTTAATTGGAATTTATGTTAATTAGAAACTATTAAATTAGGTTTTTTTAATCTGCTATGCGTTGCAATATAAATGTTGCTTAGTTCTATTTTTTGTCTCAAAATATACTTAGATAAATCGAATATTTTAGGAGGTATTTTATGAAAGACTACAATAGCAAAAAAGAGCTAGTGGAGACCATTCAAGAAAAATATCAAAAATACATTTCAGAGTTTGTATCTATACCAGAAAACTTAAAGGAAAAAAGGATTGAGGAAGTGGATAAAACTCCTTCAGAGAATCTTTCTTATCAACTTGGCTGGATTAATCTTTTACTACAGTGGGAAAAAAACGAAAAGCAAGGTAAAAATGTGAAAACACCTGCTGAAGGCTACAAGTGGAATAATTTAGGTGGATTGTATGAATCATTTTACGATCAATATGGATCTTTTTCTTTGAAAGAACAGGAAGTTTTATTAACTAAATCCGTTATGGAGCTGTGTGAATGGATAAATTCATTATCTGATAAGGAATTATTCGAACCTGAACAACGAAAATGGGCTACTACAAAGGCAAAGTGGCCATTGTGGAAATGGATTCATATAAATACAGTTGCACCATTTACGAATTTTAGAACTAAAATTCGTAAATGGAAAAAGTTAACCTTATAGTTTTATACGAAATACCTTTATAGCTATTTCGTTAGAATCTCCAGGTCTTTTATTATAATAGTGAGTACTTTAGTAGAAAATATAAATATATTAGCAACATTCGAAAAAGCTATGTACATACTAACGTCAATTTCAATAGTTTTATACGTTTTTAGTTACTTTACTCTTTACTTCGGAACCTAAAAAACCTTGGACTAATTGATTAGTCCAAGGTTTTTTTATTAGGTGACGAATTTACAATTTAAGTGCAACAACAATAATAAAATAAAAAAAGATCCATAGTTTTCCTATAAAATAGATGTACCAACCAACTATTAGAAGGAGAAAGCTATGAATCCATACACACATCTTACC
>NZ_JBGQQW010000020.1:0-63539 GCF_045528485.1 Desemzia sp. FAM 23990 | reverse complement strand
GCTATTTAAATCGGAATTGGGATTATTTAATGCCTCTTTATAAAAGAGGGCTTGGAGAGAATCTTAGAGGCATTGGAACATGCGAGAGTAACCATAGACCTTATAGTTACCGAGTAAAAGGACACGGAAAATACTGGTCTAAGGATGGTGTAAGAAACGTAGTTTATGTGATAGAAGGACTGAAGAACGAAACATTGGAGCGTGCCATTTTAGAAGAAATGCCTGAATACAATAAGCAGCAAAGCGATCAGTATAAAGAAGCCCTTAAAGCTGCGCATAAACAGGTTGCTCATCAACCACATGAAGGAGTACGCCACGGTTCTATTTTTCATATCAGTTCCTCTAGCAGCAGTATTGGTCGGTTAAATAAAGTGTTGAGTACAGTTTAAAGTACAACCCTCATAAAAAATGAACTACGTGAGTTGAATGAAAGAATTGAGCACTGTTTTAAAAGCAGATTGGATGATGGCGCCAGTCGCATAGATGCATGCTTAGATGAGTAGGCCGAATACACGTAGACTCCTGGGGGATCTAAAAGGCAATGGTGAGACCCCACAGTGCGCTAGCACGAGGAGGCTCACCGCCGCCCCCGGAAAGCGAAGTGTATTCGGCCTGCGGGTTAAAAAGCCCAAAAAAACGTTTTTTCATCTTATATAGCACAAAAACAGAACAAAAAAGGCAAATCAACGTATAATTGTTTGGAAAAATGGAATAATTTCTCTTTGAACTTTAAAAAAAATTTTTACCGAGAAAATATTGACACTAACAAGGTTATGAATAGATTAATTTTATTTTAATTACTATGGTATGATTATGTTATATATCTCTAGTAATGAGATAGTAATCAGTAAACCTGAATATTTTTTATTTAGGTTTTAAAGGCTAGGAGAGGATGAAGTGTTTTTTTCTTTTTTTCTTGTTGCAGGAGCAGTGACAATTCCAATTTGGGGAATCGTTTTTTGCCTCAATCTCATTTCTATTATAGAAAAGATTAGATATAAACGGGACTATACAAAAAATAAAGTGTGGTTTACTGTCTCATTTGTCATTATAATTACCGTCATTACATATGCTGCTACAGCTAGTTAGCTCAAACATTAATAGAGTAAGCGATATTAAATAGTGGATTTGCTTTCGTTCTTCATTTAAATTTATACCATGGGAGAGAGGCGGGAAAAAATGAAAAAAAGTTATTTGTTAGTTGGTTCAGTAGGATTTATTTTATTGAGTTACTTAGGAAGTTTAGTGCTGAATTATTCTTTTTATGAAGTAACAAAATGGATCGCTGCAGCTTTAACTATTGGAGCAATCATTTTATCTGGTGCTTTGGCAAGTGGGGATCGAGTGAGATCTAATTACGCAACCAATCAAGAGAGAACAAAAGCCAATATATTTTCAGCATGGAATTTACTGGTGATAGCTATTCCATTTTATCTGGTGATGGCATATATTGAGTTGCTTTAAATACTGAATAATAAACGTCTTCCCCCATATGTGTTCTATGGGGGAGGACGTGTTATTATTTAGCGGAAGTCTTTATATTTTACTCAAAGGATGCTAATGGACTATTAATGAACTTCTTTTTGATAAGCCTTATACCAATGATGAGGTTGTATTTCTTTTAAAGATTTATAATCTAGATCATTATCTGGGTTAGAGACAGCAGCTTTAACATCGTCTCCCCAGTAAAATAATCTTTCTTGGCAGACCCCACAAGGTGTTAAAATTTTAAAGGGAGCCTTTTCGTTTTCTCTAGTCACACAAATAGTATGTGTGACTTTTGTGTTCAATTTATGTGCTTCAAGAATAGCACCTGTTTCCATACATAATTCAGTTGCCGCAACTAGCACATTCGGTGAGACACTGGTTAGTATTTGGGCATCAACTGTGTGCATTGCTGCAGCGCCGCCCTAACCAGTAGGATATCTTTTTTCTATCAAATCAATTGCGGCTTGATAAAGATTGTGTTCAATAGTCATATTATCCTCCAATATTTATTAAATACAGTCATTTTCTATATTAGAGCTTCTTTTTCATTTTAATGCGGTAAGAAAGGCACTCATCCAGAGACGTTATCTCTTGATACACACCTGTTTCCAAATTCATTGCTCCGCCTGGATAGTAAGCTACGATTTGAAAGCCGGCTTTTTCGCATAATGCATGAATTTGATCAGGAGAGTAGCAAGCTAGAGATTGCGTGTATGATTGCTCTGGATGAGCAGTAGACCACCAAGTGTCTGTCATTCGCTGTTTCGACTGATCGTATCCATACTGTCGCTTAATGTTTTGACCTCTTAATGGATACATCTCGATACCATTCATTTTTTCCCAATACAGAGGTTGGTAAATGTCAATTAAAGCATAACCATCTTCATTCATCCACTCGTTGACCCGCTGAAGCAGATAGAGCTGTTCAGTATCCGTTCCTACACCAAATCCATCAAGATATAAGACAGTATCAAACTGTTTAGATAAATTCACCTTATAAAAATCAGCACACATGACTTCAACATTTTTATGCGCATGAAGAGTCGCATACTGACTAATTTCTTCTACCAATTCAATAGTGGTTACTTTTTTCCCAAGACGAGCTATTTCGTTTGCTACTTCGCCACGGCCAGCGCCTAATTCCAACACCGTGTCAAAAGGCCTCCCAACTTGTTCATGAATCAGAGAAGCGACTTCCTTGAAATAGGCCTCCTCTGGCTGATTATCTCCTGAATGGATCATTTCAAATTGTTCTTTATAAAATTCCTTTTCCCAATTAGATTGCATATTTTTCCTCCTCGTTATTCTTTTGAATTACAAAGAGTTCTTCAAGTTTCTGATACCCATAATAGAGCACCTCCTCATTCCTAATAGTCTTATTGTAACCTAAAATAAATGAAATGTTATTTAAAAAAATTGCTTTTACTATAAATGTAATGTATATTTTACATATAAGGAATTTATAAATTACCTTTAGAGGTGAAAAGATGAAAAATAAAGTTCGGGAAATTCGCAAAGAACAACGCATGTCACAAAAAGAACTAGCTGAGAAAGCATTTTTAACTAGACAGACGTTAAGTTTAATTGAAAAAGGAGAATACAACCCTACTTTAAAGTTGTGTTTAGCTATTTGTTATGCATTGAATAAAAAATTAGATGAAGTTTTTTGGATAGAGGAGAGTGAGCTGACCGATGAAAAAATTTGATGATGAACGGGTGGAAAGAAATACAATCCAAGCTTTAGCAAATGGAGCAGTAGTAGTACTAGTGTTGATTCTTTGTAAGTCTATTTATCTCTTTGCAACAAATACAGATTCTCTTGCGAATTTAGGTTGGGATATTGTATTGGTTTTAGCTTTAGTCGTAACGGTTTTCTTCAGTTTGTACCGCAGTAAAACATACAGTTTTCCAAAATCTCTTTTAGGCAAGAATTTATCGACAGAGCTATCTAAATCAGCAAAAAAAGACCGTTTTTACAAAGCCTATATTCCAGAAAGCATTATTTTTACGCTAGGCTTTGCAGTAGGTAGCTATTTGTTTGAAGGCTGGAGTCATTGGACTGGAGAAGTAATGATTTCTATTATAATGTTCTTTTTTATATTAGGGATTTCTTATCTATGGGGAGAACACAAAATTAGGCGTTACCACCAAGAAATTGAATATTAATTGAAAAGAGTCTAGGACTTTCATTAGTGAAGAGTATTCAAAATGATTGCCTTGGAGTCAACTTCAAGGTTTATAATAAGCATATAAGCTGATAAAGAGGGAGGGTATTTATGAATATTAAACAAGCAGCTGATATGTTTGAATTGACAGTAGATACTTTGCGATATTATGAAAGAGTGGGGGTGATTCCTCCTGTTCAACGTAATAATAGTGGTTATCGAGATTACGCTACAAATGATTTAAACTGGATTTACTTAGTTAAAAGCTTACGTAAGGCTGGTCTTTCTATTGAATCATTGATTGAATTTTCTACGTTAGCTCAGCTTCGTGAAAAACAAAATGTGGAAGAAGCGCAAAAAAGAATTTTAGGAGATCAGTTACAGCAACTTGATAATAAAATAGCTGAAATGAATGAAGTACGAGATTTATTAGAATATAAAATCAACACTTATGATGAACATATTAGGAAATTTAAAGCAGGAGAAGTAGATCCCGAGAATATAGAAAAGCTGTGGGAAAGAAAAAAATAAATTAAAAGATTTGCTATGGAGTTCACTCCATAGTTTATAGTAATCATGTAATCGAAAATAGTTTATCAAAACTGGAGGAATGTTACATGAAAATGGTGAAACTGAATAACGATGTAGAAGTACCTATTTTAGGATTTGGAACGTTTCAAATTACTGATCCAGAAGAAGCTGAAAAAGCTGTAAAAGATGCGATTAAAGCTGGTTATCGCCATATTGATACTGCACAAAGCTACATGAATGAAGAGTCCGTTGGCCGTGGAATCGCTAATTCTGGTGTACCTCGTGAAGAACTTTTTATTACTACAAAAGTATGGGTAGAAAATGTTCATCATGACGGTGTAATAGCTTCTGTAGAACGATCATTAAAACGTTTAGGATTAGACTATATAGATATGTTATTGATTCACCAACCATATAATGATGTTTATGGTGCGTGGCGTGCAATGGAAGAACTTCAAAAGCAAGGAAAAGTTCGCTCAATTGGCGTATCAAATTTTGGCGTTGACCGTGCTGTTGATCTAGCTGAGTTTAATGAAGTCGTTCCACAAGTAAATCAAATTGAAATTAATCCATTTCAACAACAAACAAAAAATATTGAAGCGTTAAAAAAAGAAGGAATTATTCCCGAAGCATGGGCCCCATTTGCTGAAGGAAAAAACGACATTTTTACTAATCCAATTTTAGAAAAAATTGGAAATAAACATGGTAAAACAGTCGCACAGGTCATTATTCGGTGGCTAGTCGAGCAAGATATTATTGTGTTAGCCAAGTCAGTAAAACCAGAACGTATGGCTCAAAATCTAGATGTATTTGATTTCGAATTGACTAAAGATGACAAAGCGCAAATAGCTACTTTAAATAAGGGTGAAAGCCAATTTTTTTCTCATTCTGATCCAGAAATGATTAAATGGATGGCCAGTAGAAAAATGAATATTTAAGGAAATAGAGTTATTAAAACAACTTTTTTCTATTGTAGAGACTGGTATGGTCTTCATAGATAAGCTTGAAGATAATCATAAAATTCAAGATGATTAATTATTCCATCACGAGAGCGAGATAAAAATCGTTTTGACCACTGAATATAAGCAGAGATCCCCTTATGAGGTGCTTTTCCTCATAAGGGGATTTTTGCTTATAGGCATGTGGCAAATGGAATGAGAATAAAACATAAAATCTAACTTATGATGAAGGAATCATTTGATAGCCTTTTAGCAACTAGTGGTTGCTATGATGTAAACCGTTGCGTTCTATTCATACCAGTAGTTTAGATAGATAATAGATTTGTCGACTTTAAGAGGATAGCGAGTATAAAAAATAATTAGTTTACTATATACTTTAGCAGAAAAAGGTTTATATTAAATATTAAGAAGAGAATGTTATTTTTTCTTCAATTGGTATCGCAGAATTAACCCTCATTGAAAGGAGGTGAAAATGAAGTGCTGACATCTATCTTAGAAGACCCACTGTACTTACAATTAGCTTTTGCGGGATGTATAGCATTAGCTATTTTGACATTACCCCTGAAAGATATTATCAGTGTCGGGTTTTACGACATCAGTGATTTCTTTGTCACAGGCATGATTACTTTTTTCATTACATACGGGGTTCTAGTGAGTAATCTTACAACAGTTTCTATTTGGCTGTTTGCGGGTATCTTTTTTGCTGTTATGATTGCCATTATGCTTATGAATATTCTCGTTATACTGCCTTTTAAGAGACGCGCAGAAAATTCAACCATTACCTCGATCCATGAATTAGAGGGGAAAGAAGCGAAAGTATCCGTTCCGATTACACTAAATGGAACAGGGGAAGTCATCGTCTCTACTGGTTTTACGAGAGTCAATAAAATGGCTAAAATCTATGATAATGCTGACGGCATAACCGACATTCCAAAAAATAAAAACGTATTGATTATGGACGTCAAAGACAACATTCTTTATGTAATACCCTATACAAACAGCATTAAAACCATTGGTAAACCAACACCAACATGGAATGAGAAACAAAAAAAATAACCGCTCCATCAAAAACTGATACGAGAAAGTAGGAATTTACACATGGATTCAACCTTATTCGGAACCATTGGCGCAGTTGTCATTGCAGTCATTTTATTAGTAGCATTAGTCAGTCGTTACCGTACAGCTTCTCCAGCAGAAGCCTTAATTATCAGTGGTACAGCATTAGGCAGTAAGAACGTGTATGTTGACCCAAATACGGGCAATAAAATGAAAATCGTTAGCGGAGGCGGAACTTTCGTTTGGCCAATCATTCAATCCGTTCATAAATTATCATTGCTGTCGTCTAAATTAGACGTTCGTACACCGGAAGTGTATACCGAAGAAGGTGTTCCAGTCGCAGTTGACGGAACCGTTATTATTAAAATCGGATCCACATCAGAAGATATCGCAACCGCTGCGGAACAATATCTGGGTAAATCAACCGAGCAATTGGAAAGCGAAGCAAGAGAAGTCCTAGAAGGACATTTACGCTCGATTTTAGGACGTATGACTGTGGAAGATATTTATCAAAACCGGGATAAATTCAACCAAAATGTCCAAGATGAAGCCTCTGGCGATTTAGCTAAAATGGGATTGGTTATCTTATCGTTTACGGTAAAAGAAGTAACGGACAAAAACGGTTACCTAGACTCATTAGGTCAAGGACGTATTGCCGAAGTTAAACGAGATGCAGATATCAAAACAGCAAATGCGGATAAAGAAACACGTATTCAACGCGCATTAGCTGAACAATTGTCTCAAGAAGCTGAATTGCAACGCCAAACAGAGATTGCACAAGCTGAAAAAGTGAAAAGTCTGCGCATATCTGAGTATGGAAGAGAACAAAATATCGCTAAAGCCGAAGCTGAAAGTGCATATGACTTAAAGAAAGCTGAATTAAGAAAACAAGTTATCATTGAAGAGGGTAACGCTCAAATTATTGAACGTGAAAAGCAAATCGAATTGCAAGAAAAAGAGACCATTAAACAAGAACGCGAATACGATGCAACTGTCCGTAAAAAAGCCGATGCTGAACGTTACTCTGTTGAGCAACGTGCGGAAGCTGACAAAAACAGAGCCATCGCTGAATCTGAAGCGAGAGCCAAAGAAATCGAATTAAACGGTATGGCTCAAGCGGAAAGTATTCGTTTAATCGGTAAAGCTGAAGCCGATAGCAAGACAGCATGGGCCGAAGCCTTGAAACAATATGGTGATGAAGCCATTGCAACCTTGCTAATTGAAGCTTATCCTGCAATTGTTCGGGCTGCAGCTGAACCATTAAGCAACATTGACAAGATCACAGTGGTAGACAGCGGAAACGGAAATGGAGCATCAGCTATTACCAAAACAGCCTTAAACACATTAACCGCTTCTCAAGAAGCTTTTAAAGATGCAACAGGCTTAGACATCAACAATCTAATAAACTCATTTGCTGGAACAAAGAATGTGGGTCGTCAAATCAACAATCTAAACGACACATTAAGTCAAACAAGTCCCGCGGCTGAAGAACCGATCATCACAGATAGTGTAGAATAAAAACCTAACGTTCGGAGCTCAATATGTTTATTGGCTGGTTTTTACTGAGACATTGACTTGATAAAATTTTCCTGCAGTCTCCAACCAAACTTTGAATCATTTTTTTAAAGTTTGGTTGGTTATTTTTGTTCGATAAAAAATTACGCGTATGATAACGTAAACTAAAAGGAGTTGATTATTTGTCGAAGATAACTAGAAGTATTGTGACTGGAATTGCAGTTTTTATTGTTGTATTTATTCAGGACGTATTTTTCAATCCAATAAGTTCCAATGCTATGTTAAATTTTCTTATTAGCTTTGTGGTTATATTCATAACTATTTTACTTGTTGATATTATAGGCGGAAATATAAGCAATAAAAAAGCTAATGAACAGCATAATAAAAAACTATAGAAATCCAGTTCAAACATTCGTTTGTTCATTGTGTGAAAAATCACTTCATTTTAAAAAATTGGCGCCTCATTTACAAAGGAGCAAAAATTTTTTGAAGAAATTACTAACTATATATATCTTAAAAAATTCATATTTAGAGGGATTACCCATTTCTAGATATGACAAGGAGAATCCACATGCAGTTTCCATTGAATATTGTCGTTGCAGTCGTAATCTCTGCAATATACGTTTTAATCTCTTTTGCCATTAAATTATCGAGTAAATACAAAAAGCAGTTTCGTATTTACTCTGTTGTAGTCAATTTAATCTTTATCGCATTCCTATTGGGCTTTTCTATATTTTTCAAAACATCTTTGCCTAATCAAGGAATAAACATTTACTATAACGGTTTAGCTACATTATATTTTTTGTTATTTATCCCATTGGGAGTAGTTTTGATACTGCTGTTTAGAAAATTAATAATGAACGCAGATATCTATTTAGTTTTTTTAAAATATGTGATAATCATTGGAGCTATCGTTATATTGACAGGAATAATTGCTCTAGGATATCCCCTTTTTATCTTAACTTTTTACGGTTTCTCTCCTTAATCTGCATTTGTCTTCAAGTTGCATGTAGTTATTTGACGCTTTTTATAATTTAGCTTTAGTATTTCATTTGTCAATCTATGAAATGTTAACTATAGTTGTGGAAAATTTAGAGTAGAAACAAATCGCTTAATATTAGATATGAGAGTGCTCCCGGATTTTATGGTGCTAGGAATAGTGAATGATATCTAAGTTGATGAACCAGTTATAAATATGATGAAGATGGTTCAGTTGCAGTATGCAGTAGCTTATAAAAAAATATTAAAATAGCAAGAGTAGCACGCCTAATTTTTTATAGATGGTGAGTTTCGGAGTATACTTATAGTTGTTGCTACATGTGTTCTAACTGGTGCCATTAACATTGGTCTTTACAAAGCGAATGCTTATATAACTGGGACGATTGGACTCAGTGTAGAAATGAATGGGTAGGAGTTTATGTAAGACCAGGATACGATGCAACAAGAAAAGTGGTTATACCTAAACACAAAATTAATTAATTGTATAGATTAGGAGGAATTTATGCTTAATCATTATAAAGAATTTTCCAATAAACACCCTTATGCTCATGTCATACTAGTAATGGTATTTTCTAGCTGTATTGGTATATCAATAGAATATCTCGTAAATAAAAGCTTTATCGGTGGAGGATTATATACCGCTATAGCACTAACTTTAATTGAACTTTTTAGAGTCAGAGGAAGAAATAAAGAAAAAAATTAGTTTTTTAATTGTGATTTAACGTATTAGTCAGCATAGTCTCAAACAATGCAAATAGCTCCTCCACAATAAAAGTGGCGGAGCTATTTGGATTACTTATTTAGAAGAATGCTACTAAAAGGTCATTTTCATGATTCTTGTACCGATTTATTTTTAAAAAAATCATATATAATTAGACCTACTCCAATGATTAGACTTAAGAAAAACCAAGAACTCACTAAAGTAATGATGAAAAGCGGTATCCCAACTGTTTTATCTTGACTCATTTCCTGGAAAAGACTAACTACATTATTGTGGTCAAAAATCATGTTTTTTATAGCATTAAATCCCATGAATAATAGTGCATATAAAGATCCTTCTTTTATACGTTTAAGTTTTAAATGTTCCATTATAGGTAACTCCTTAGTTTGAATAAAGGACTAAATTGTTTAGTCCTTTGTAGCGCTGAGAATGCTATCTTCAATATAACATAATTAAGTGAAATTTGGTCGGGAAGTATGTATTTATCCAACTAAATATAAAGGAGGATAAAAAAATAGTTACTATGTATCTCGATATTTTTGTATGTTATAATTAACTTAATGTAAAATATAGTTGTCATAAAAGGAGCAATCATATGGCTAAAAATATTCGGTTAAAGGTGGCGCGTACACAAATGGATTTGTCCCAGGAGCAGTTAGCAGATGCTGTTGATGTAACCAGGCAAACTATCAGTGCTATTGAAAGAGGAGACTATAACCCCACAATCAACTTATGTATTAATATTTGTAAAGTACTTGGGGTAACGTTAAATGATTTATTTTGGGAGGAATAGAGATGAAAAAGTATGATGAATATCAAAAGTTGATGAGATATAAATATGGGTATTATTCGTTTATTTTATTAGTTAGTTTGCTGGTGCTAAATAACATACTGGATATATTTTTTAATCTTCAATGGGGCGAAACAAAAGAAGTTGAAACACTGTTTATAATGTTTTCAGTAATGTTATTTTTTATTATTTTGAGTGTGTATCATAACGCTTATTTTAAAAAAAATGATGACGTGAAAGCATATATATGGATATTTTTGATAACTGGAATCATTAATTTATATTCTTCTTTTGACTTAGAGAACTTTGAGCCAGGTAATACATTTAATGGTAAAATAAGTACTGACGCTGTTTATACATTTGGAGGACTAATCTGGTTAGCTATTCCCATTACATACTTTATACGAAATGAAATTGATAAAAGAAGAGAAGACAAAAATTTATACTAAAATAGAACAATAAAAAAGATCTCCTAATGTAGAATATACTTTAGGAGATCTTTTTTAGAAAGTAGGTAAGAATGGTGAAATAAACGTAAGCAACATAAGAAATATATTTATTCCTAGATAAACAATTCCTAACCAAATCAATATTCTAAGAGCTCTCTGTGTTTTTTCATTCATTTAAGTCATCAATCTCCTTATTTATAGTTCAGCTATTGAATTTGTATCACAAAGGCAATTTTCAAGCTATTCTACTTTCATCAACTCACTCTTTTAAACTAGGATTTATTTTTGACCAGATCCAAGACTCGCTAAGCAGACCTATAATCTCCAAAAGCAGTACCAGTACTAACATAGCCCATCCCCCTGTAAGCGTTATTTATTCTATTTCTATTTTAACACATTTTATAAAAAAAGTTATTTTATTTCTTAATGGGCCTAGGTTATAATAAATATGTAAACGCTGTAATCGAATTGGAAGTTTTCTACAACAAAAATTTAAAAAGCCAATGGATTGGAGTCCCGCAATGAAAAAATTATTAAATCGTTTCTGGAATCATATGACCAAACTCAGCACAGTCATCTGGAGTTTTCTTTATTCTGTTTTAACTTATTTTACTAGTCCGCCTAATATTAAATATTTGAGTTTCATTTTCCTAATTCTATCAGTAATCTTTCTTATTGGTTTGATGCATAAACAAAATACGAAAGAACAAGCTTAATTAAAATATCTAACTCTGACTTGATTGTTGATGAAGTTATACCAATTTCTGAAGTTACTGAAAAAAGGGGGAATTATAATTGGAGTGTTTAGGTTGTAATCTAGCAAATAAGAAAGAAGCAGTGTATGTGGTATTTGAAGACGAATTTGTTTGCTGCATCTTGGATCACGCTCCTTATAATGAAGGACATGTGTTGATTTTACCTAAGAAACATGTGCGATATTTTGATGAACTGGATGAGAATACAGCAAAGTCCTTAACTGAAGCAGCGGCAACTATATCTAAAGCAATAAAAATATTATTTGCTCCTGATGGTATTTCTATCATTCAAAACGGAGGAGATTTTGACGAGTTGACTCATTTCCATTTGCATCTCGTTCCAAGATACAAAGGTCAGAACTTCGCAGATTTTTATTTAGAAGATAATAAAAATTATACTGAAGATAAGTCTAATTTAGAAAAAACAAAAAGAAGATTTCGTAATAGTATAAAAGATTTAAATTACGGAGGATAAAATATTGCCTGAAAAAAAGTGGAGCAAAGTAAAAAAGAAGATAGAAAGTTTTATCTGCGATTCTTTAAAAGACAAAGTCCAGTTTAGGGTAACCAATTACCGTAAAGCTCATGATCAAACAGGAAGAGTTTTTATTACAGTGGATAAAAAAGAAGTCTTCAGTATGAGTACTTTAGCTGCTGACAATGCAATGTATGAAGTTGAACAAGAGATAATGACTCAGCAAAATATTGATTATGATGTCTACAATGGACCACAAAATGTTGATATTCAATCACAAGCTCATGAAATGATTATGGCTGAAGGTGTTTTTTCTCAATCTGATTTTTTTGACGCTGTTGAAGAATATCTTAGTTCTTCTATTGAAGTGTCCTTAAAGTCCAATCATATAATCATTAAAATTCTTTCTTTGATTGATCGAAGAGTTGGGAAGAGAAGTTTAAAAAAGATGGCTAAGTCTATTGAACAAGAAAAAGAAATCGTCCAATATTTTTATCATTTACGTTGTGAAGCAGAAGGGTTAGAGAATATGTGCAAAAAAATCTAAATAGAAATATAAAAGGAAACAAATATAAGCAATTAAAAGACCATATTAGTAAGTCTTCGACCATCTTTTCTTTTGCGACAATAGAAGATGTCGGTATCAGCGACAATTTCATTAGATTAATAGAACGATCAGTAGAGTTTCTCGTGGACTCTTATCCAACAAATTACTTAAAAGAATAATAAGTGCAAGTCATCGTATTCAATGATTTTTATCAAGAATTTTCGCTGCTATGGGTAATAATTTTTCGACTTTATACGAAGTCAGTAATCTCTTAATGATACTTTCATGGAATTCTCTATCTATTGCCTTTTTATATCATTGGCTATTTTGTCTAATAATGGAATTTCATTGTTCAAACTATAGCCAACAAGTATTCTATTGATTATCCTTAATAAATCAAATAGGGGGGAAGTTATGAAGAAAAACTACACTAAGAAAAAGTATAAAAAAGTGTTTGGTTTTATTTTTTGTATATTAGTGAGTTTTGTACTTGGAAGCATCATTACATATTTTTTAATGTCATTGGATACAACCGAAAGTCCCGAACAGCATGAGATAACAGTAGAAGATAAAGTTTCAGTAAGTGAATCTAATAGCGCGGACACAGACATTGTTGCCAATACTGCATCTCAAGAAAAAGTTACTTTAATTACTGAACCGGGTTTTGATGCCTGGGTTCGCCAAATTTCAAAAATTCAAATACCAGACTATCAATTAGATCCAGATTTGAGTAATTTAGGAGACTCGGTTACAGTTATAGATAAAGAATTATCATTTAATAAAAGAGAATTCTTGACTTCTGATGGTGAACTCTCAGATAAATCAACTCAAAAAACTATTACTTATGTAAATGGCACTAAATATTTCACTATTTCTTTTATGCGTAATGAAGAAAATATCACCAATGATTTTCAAGGATCAGATTGGTTATATTTCAGTCAAGATGACGTTTATTGTGTTCCACTTATTATGACTTACAAAAATATAATTATATTAACAACTCTTCAAGATACAGCTGTACCCGTTGATTACAGGGAAGCTATTGATCTAAGTATATTGATAGTAGAAAAACTTGAAAATATAGAACAGTTTTAAATCGACGATTAGTAACATATAACTAAGGGAGGTAGTGAAATGTTTTATTATATCTTGCTGGTTATTTTCATAATAGATTTTTCGTGTAGAATCATGAGTTTGATACGCGTACTTCAGGGGAACTTTTCTTCTTGGTTTGTGAAAGGGTGGACGCCCTTAAGTGAAAACTATAATTTAGTTAACATTCCTGATCAGAAAATGATAAAAATAAAAGTTGTGCTGAGCGCAGGTATAGTTCTAAGTACAATTGCTGTTTCACTGTTGATGATCTCTTTGCCCACTTCTGCATTAGGTTATACCATTGTCCTTACTTTAATCCATTTAGTACCTGGAAGGTTAATTAAAAACATCCTAAATAAATTGCACGCTCAATAATGTTTAGGCTTTGACAAATTGGTGGAATACAATCCAATTAAAAAGGAGAGACAATGATGGAAGAAGAACTGATTGAGGTTTCCATAGTATACAAAGACAATTTTAGGGAGACGTACAAAATAAATCGTGAAGAATTTAGAATTGCTAATAAAGAAGTTAGAGATGAGAAGCTTCTTGAGTTTCACATAGGGGAAAGAATTTTTGTCAAAAATGAGGTTGCTCTGGTCGGAACTGATAACTGCACGATTCAATTTTTTTGATGCAACAGACCTAATTATTAGTAATGGAGTCATCAACTTTCAACGTCAAATACATGTATTCAAGAGGCTGAGCTTAAATATATAGCAAGAAAGGTCGTTATATGAATGAACAACGGTGAGAAGTATCATCAACATTTTGGAGTCTACGGAGTGAATTTAAAAGAAGATAAACTCTTATGTATTCAAAAAAATGCAGGACCATATCAGAATCGATACGACTTGCCAGGAGGAAGTCAAGAGGATGGTGAAGGATTAACGGAGACCTTGATCAGAGAAGTCCTAGAAGAAACTGGCCATCGAGTGTCTGAATATAAAAACTGCAGAGTCTATGATAGTTTTGTAAAAAGTGAAGCTGACCATACAGTCCATCATATTTTTATTCTTTATGATGTTGAATTGTTTGAGGATGAAGAAGCTATTCCTGAAACAGTAGCAGATGGAAAAAATGATTCTGATGGTATCGACTGGGTCGCGGTGAAAGAATTGAACATCAATAATCCGTCACCTCTAATATTAAAAATATTAGAAGAGATGAATAAAAGCAAAAATGTGTTAGAAAAAACGTCCTTTTTATCATGGGAAGTAAAAGAAGCTTTGTATACAAAAGGAGAAAAATAATATAAAAACGTTTTCTAAATCATTTATGTTACGATAAAAAGGAGCCTAAAGAGTAAGGAGGTATTGGATGAGTAGAAGAGTATTTTGGATGATAGCTATCGGATATTCCGCAGTTGTTTTTGTCCTCCATAATGTACTAGAAACAACCATTGGCGCATTTTTGATGCAAATCAGTTCCTTTGCTTTATTTTTTGGAATCTTTTGGTTTTTGTACCGTATCATAAAGTTTTCAATCCAACAATTTATGTACAATCGTAAATAAAAAAGGTTGTTTTTAAAATCATCGGAGGCTGTTTATGGCAAATTACATAGTAACTATAGTTCTTAGCGTTGTTATTGCAACTAAAATAATGGCACTTATTCAATTTTTAATGAAAAAAAGATCTTCAAAGATTCTGCATTTTTGGATTCCTACAGATAAACTTGAAGTTTTACGGGATGTTTCAAAAGAAAACCAGCAAAAAATGACAATAATAATCTGTCTAAGTCTTATGCTAGATATCGGAATTGTAACAGTAATGATAATCACCTTACCCAAAGATGAATCTACCCTAACTTTACTTTTATCTATAGGTTTCTATTTAAATAGCGTATTTCTTGAAAAATATACTCAATCTATTGCAGAAAGCGGTAGAGTTTAAACTTATGGATTTTAAAACTGTTCTGCAAATACACTAGCAATAAAGAGCACTCAAACACAAAAAGTCAAGCTTGCCATATGCCTGTACAAGTAAACAAAAGGAAATCAACAACGGACGATTAGGATTTAAATATAATTACGCCAGGTTTTAAACTAAAATATAGGAATGAGGATGTATATGAAAAAAACGACTTTTTATGGTTTATTTATGTTTGTTCCAGCAATTTTTATGATCGGTTACCGATACTTTTTAACTGTGGCAGAGCAAGCTTTTTTACGAGGTGAGCTTATTTCAGAAATATGGGCTCAGGTGCTTTATATATTGTTGCCGACATTCCTAATCATGCTGTTGGTGTCTATGGCTTTATATTCAACAAAGTTTATGAAAGAAATGAATTTTCGTTTGATTGCTTTAATTTGCTTTGCAATCTATTTGGCATTGTCTGTTTCTCATCTATTTACAACTGTCCTTATAAGCAATGTTCCTAGAATAACTTATCTGTTACAAGATTTCCCTAAATATGCAGGGTTTTATGGTGGAATTCTCGTATATTCTATATTTCACAAAAAATAAGGTTGACTAGAGATACTTAATTTATTTTCAACAATTTACTATTTAAATGGAGGGATTAATTTGACAAAAGAAGTAACGTATTTTGAAGTATGGAACGAGGAAGATTTACTGGAAGGATTTCAACGTAAAGAGGAATACATATTGATTCAGGGTGAATACAATCATGAAGTGAAAAAACTAACGGAGACCAAGTTATCTGATGAGGAATTATTGGGAATTGAACTAGGTTCTTCTGGGCTGGTTTATGTATTTTCAGAACTGGTTTATAAACTGTTGAATACGTTCAGTGATGAACCAAAATCAAAGAAAAAATTAGAAGACGCTATAAGACAGTACAATGTAAAATTAGATAAAGAGAAAAGAATCGTTCTGTACTTGAGACAGCTTGACTACTAAAAATCCGCTTTCTAATGGGGTTGGAACTTTCTCACTGACCAAATCTTTCATTTACTCAGCCCTATATGGTAAGTGAGAATGGTTTATGAACTATATCTGTTCTCTTTGTCGGTAAATATGGTAGTTGAGAGTCATTTTACTACCATATCTACTTGGCGCGGAATGGGATATGTCAGGTGACACCTTTGTTAAGTTTGTCTAAAGCTAATATCGTCAGGTATTTTTTTTATTCATCATGAGAATGCAGAAACTATCCGTTGAAACAAAAATTATAAAAAAACGTATTGACTTTAGGCCACATCTACTTTATATTCAATTAAAGACAAAATGAATCTGTAATTAAAAGGAAGAGCAGTATGAAATATTCAAAAGCGACAAATTATGCTTTACATTCTATGGTTCATTTGGCAATGGAATCTACCAACGAAGCAGTCAGGGTAGAAGACTTAGCTAAACGCCAAAAATTATCGCCTACTTATTTGTCAAAAATACTGACAAAATTATCAAAAGCTGGTTTGATTACATCAACTCCCGGAGTAAAAGGCGGCTATCGTCTATTGCGTTCGCCAGAAGAATGTACGTTTCTTGATATCATTCAAGCGATAGAAGGATATGAATCATTACTGAACTGTACGATGTCTCATGATGGTAAGTGGAATAGAGAATGTTTGATCGAGTGTGCAGTAGCCGATGCAGAAGATAAGCTGAAAGATGAACTTGCACGTAAGACAATCGCGGATATTTTGAATCAAAGGCAATAAAAAAATTAGTGATTAGCTAATTTTTATTTTAATTATAGATATTAAAGGTCTGTAATAGAATTTATAGGAGGAGAAAAGATGATGGATGTTGTTGTAATCGGTGGAGGACCAGCAGGCATGAGTGCTGCTTTAGTAGCCGGAAGAGGGAAAAAACAAGTGCTTCTGATTGATGAAGAAAAACCAAGAAATGCTGTAACGCATGAAACCCATGCTTTTTTAACGAGAGATAATATTAAGCCAGAAGATTTCAGAGCAAAAGGAAGAAGAGATTTACTGCAATATCCAACCATTTCGATCAAAAAAGGCAAAATTCTATCCATTAAAAAAACGCTGAAAGACTCTTTTGAATTGACTACCGAGTCAGGAGAAACCTTCCACACTAAAAATATCGTTTTAGCTACAGGCGTAAAAGAGACGCTTCCAAATGTGAAAGGAATTGAAAACTATTATGGAAGCAGTATTTTCTCTTGCCCTTTCTGTGATGGTTGGGAAATGAAAGACAAACCTCTGGTACTCATAGCAGAATCCATTCAGGCTCTCCATGTTACTAAATTATTGAAAAATTGGACAGATGATTTGATTGTGGCGACTAACGGAAAGACCGTTTTTGATGCTGAGCAGAAGAAAGTTCTGGAAATAAATCATATTCGTCTGATAGAAGAAAGAATTGTTGAACTAATAGGTACAAGTGGGGAACTTCAGGGCGTTGTTTTCGAAAGCGGAGAAGAAATCAATAGATCAGGTGGCTTCTGTACTACAGTATTGGATAATAAACTTCCATTCATTGAACAATTAGGCATCGAGGTCAATGAAGCAGGGTTTATTATGACGGATATCATGGGTCATACGAACATAAAAGGCATCTATGCCGCAGGAGAAATAACCGGTCCTTCTCAATTGATTGTTTCTGCCAGTCAAGGTCATATGGCAGGTGCAGGGATCATAGCCGACTCTAGTGAGGCCGCATTTCAAGGAATATAAAAGGATTCAAAAAAAGAACGGAGTGAAAGTAATCGGACATATAAATCAATTCAATCAGTTAGCAGCAAAATACGACACAACAAAAAATAAGGATATGGCAAAACGTTCTACTGAAGCTATACGCAATTTGTTAGACAAAAACCACACAAAGACAGCGATAGATTTTGGTTGCGGTACAGGAAATGTGGGTCTAGACTTGTTAGAAGATTTTGAATCTATGTTGTTTGTAGATGCATCTCCAGCAATGATCGAACAGGTCGAGAAGAAATTAGCAGATATAGACACTAAAAAAGCATCTGTACTTTGTCTGGATATTGAAAAAGATGATCAACTTCTCTATAAGGCGGATACCATCATACTTTCTCTAGTATTGCATCATATTTCAGACAGCCATAAACTACTCTCTAAACTTTATGAGGCCTTAAACAAAGATGGACAATTGCTGATTATTGAAATGGAAAAACCAAAAAAAGTTTCAAGCGGCCATGGACATGGAATGGACAGCTCAGCATTAACAGCTGCTTTATCAGAAATAGGCTACCAGCATATCCAGTCAAACATTTTCTATGATGCAAAAAAAGAGAACGCTGGACAAGAAGCATCCAGATTTATTCTAAGTGCTAGAAAAAAATAATATAGAATCCATTATTAAATAGAATAGTCTAAAACATGTTTCCTAAAAGAATTGATTCTTTAGAAAACATGTTTTTTTGTTAATATAATTTTTAAAAGTAATCGGGCTAAACTAGAAGTATTAAGCTATAGATGTAATCAGAAAGGAACTCACTATTTAAGTGTTAAAATTTAACTGCATTCAGATTGAACTTGCCAATATACTTACAGGCTCCAATAATTTCGTTTCCTGTTTTTTACTTTGAACTGTCTTTGTTCTTTATTGTTTAGCGAACTAAAAAAATGCTTTCTAATTGGACAGTAACTCTCTCAATTCACCTCTCACTGACCAAAACTTTCAATTACTCTGCCCTATATGGTAGTTGAGAATGGTTTATGAACTATATCTGTTCTCTTTGTCGGTAGATATGGTGGTTGAGAGTCATTTTACTACCATATCTACTTGGTTTGGAATGGGATATGTCAGGTGACACCTCTGTTAAGTTTGTATAAAGCTAATATTGTTAGGTATTACTTTTTATTCACTATGAGAATGCAGAAACTATCCGTTGAAACAAAAAAATAATAAAAAAAGAGTCGGTTTTTCTACTGTTGTTAGTGGAAAACTCGACTCTTTATTGTTTAATGCTCGTTTTCTTTAAAATGCATCACTATAACATAAACTCCTAATAAGAATAAAATGATAGCATACAAGTAAAATGAAGCTTTAAATCCTAAAGAAAAAGTTGCTTCCAAACCATAAAGATAAATGTGCATCCAAAAAGCACTACAAATAACGTTTTCACCACTTAAAAATTTCATCTGCTGCCTCCTTAGTGAAATGTTATTACATTTGTTTTTTTATACCTTGTGTTATTATTGAAAAATAGAGTTTTAGAAAAATAATCTATACTGAGACAAGTCTTTTTATGTACAAATCTAATAATAGAATGCGTATCAATAGTTTTTTCATGATTATCTTGTTATCCTTAATATTGTAATCAATAAACCTAATAGGAGATGACTTTTGATGGAAAACTCACATTTAACAGATCCACGTAAGAAGTATTATGCAGAGAAGTTTCCGGAACAAGAACAAAATACTCCGGCATTACAAAGCAAAATGGAACCTAGACCCGATTGCGGTGAAGAATCGTATAAAGGTTATAACCGTCTGGAAGGGCGTAACGCTTTAATTACAGGTGGCGACTCAGGTATGGGACGAGCAGCTGCGATAGCCTATGCGCGAGAAGGTGCTAATGTAGCTATTCATTTTTTCCCAGGTGAAGAAGAGGACGCTAACGAAGTAAAAGAATTGATTGAAAAAGAAGGAAAAAAAGCATTGTTATTACCTTATGATTTGCGTGAAGATGGTGCAGCAACTGAAATTGTTGAAAAAGCCATTGAAGCTTTTGGTGCATTAGATATTCTAGTATTAAATGCTGCGCAGCAAATTGCTCGGCCTTCTTTAAGTGATTTGTCTATGAAACAAGTGCACGATACTTTCAAAGTAAACATCATCAGTATGTTCGAAACAGTTAAAGCTGCAGAAAAACATTTGAAACCAGGCAGTGCGATTATAACCACAACATCTGTTCAGTCTTTTAATCCAAGCGAACCGTTAATGGATTATGCAGCTACAAAAGGAGCAATAAGCAACTTTACAGTTTCTTTATCTTCATATTTTGCTTCTAAAGGCGTTCGCGTCAATGGTGTAGCGCCAGGTCCTATTTGGACACCACTTCAATTAGACAATGGTAAATTGGAAGGGCAAGTTCCTGAATTTGGACAAAATAGTCCATTGGGACGTGCTGGACAACCTGTTGAATTAGCTCCAGTTTATGTTTTGCTAGCATCAGATGAAGGAAGTTATATCACCGGGCAGATTTATGGTGTCACAGGCGGACAACCAATCGATTTATAAATTAGAATAGTATTATTAGAAGTCCGAAATTTAAATGTTTCGGGTTTTTTTTTGTGTGCGAAAAAATAGATAATGTGGCGTTAAGCGTTAGCTGAAAACTTAAATTCATTTTATAGATAAGTATAGAAAATGGTCTTCAATAAGAGTAAAATAAAGGTAGATATTTTTTAGAACAAAACGGATGATAGTTGATAAATGGAAACTTCAAAAATGACTATAAAACAACCATTCAAACAGTGCTAAATTTCTTTGCACTCAATATTCTTTTTAATCCTAATGCAAATACGGTTACGCTTTTATTGAGTAAATGAACTTGTTCATTTCTACATGAAATCATATTTATTTGCTTTAAGAACACTCCTTTTACATAACTTTTTTGTGCAAAAACTACTGAAGAGAGAAGAGGATTTTAGTGGAAAACAAGGTAACCAGTTTCGTATTACGTGTATTGTTAATGGCAGTTTTTTATTTTTTAGCGTATGAATATTGGCTGGATAAATCTTTGGAAGACACTACTCACATTATTATAACTTCTACAATAGCGGTGCTGCTTATAAGAGCGTGGGAGTTTTTCAAAAAAAGACGTTCTGTTTCTAACTCAACCCAAAAAAGGAGGTCTAAGTCTAGATGAAATCTACTAAACGATATGTTAGTCTACGAATTGCAATAGTTGTTGCAGTTTTATTCTTAATTGCTCTTTATTTTATGAACATGATAACTTTTGCCACTTGCCAAGTTTCAGTCTATGTATTGTTAGCAGGAAACTTTGCTTTGATTGCTTTGCGATACCGGAATAGTTCGGTTCAAGGAGCTAAAATAGCTGTTTGGCTCAATAGTGTAATGTCCGTTGTTCTATTGGGAACTGCTTTCTACTGGGCTTTTTTTGTTTTCTAAAATAATACTTAGAATACTATACTTACTTTAAGTAGGTTTTTAGTGATATACTCGAACAGAAAATAAAGCATAGGAGGCTATAAACAGTATGAATAAAAAGTACGAAAAATTATTTGAACCATTTACATTTTCTTCAGGAGCAACGATTGATAATCGTATCATCTTGCCGCCGATGACAACAAATTCAGCATTTGAGAATGGGATGGTCACTACTGATGAACACCTCTATTACAAGCGCCGATCAGCTGGTCTGGGAGCTGTTATTACATCTTGCGCACAGGTAAGAGAAGACGGTAAGTTTGCTGGATCATTAAGCGCGGCGTCAGATAATCGCATTGAAAGTTTGTCCAAATTAGCCAAAACGATTCAAAGTACCGGTACAAAAGCAATCTTGCAAATTTTCCACGTCGGCAGAATGGGATCTGCAGATACTCTTAGGGGAATTCAACCGGTAAGCGCCAGTGCTGTTCCAGCTCTTCGAGATAACGCAGAAATACCAAGAGAATTACCTGATTACGAAGTGCGTGAGCTTATTGAAGCTTTTGGTGAAGCAACAAGAAGAGCCATTCAAGCCGGATTTGACGGAGTAGAGATTCATGGCGCCAATACGTACTTGATTCAACAATTTTTCTCTCCTCATTCCAATAGAAGAGACGATCATTGGGGCAGCACGCTTGAGAAACGAATGAACTTTCCGTTGGCTGTTGTCAAAGCTGCTAAAGATGCGATTGACAAATACGCAGACAAACCATTCATTTTTGGTTACCGCATTTCTCCGGAAGAAATGGAAGAACCAGGGATCACTTTGGATGACACGTTAGCTTTGATGAATCAATTGAAAACAACTGGTCTGGATTACATTCATATCTCTTTAGGAAGTGTCGCTCAAACGTCTATGCGCGATAAAGAAAACAGCACACCTATAATTGACATCATCACTGAAAAATTCGGCACTGATATTCCGCTTATCGGTGTAGGACAAGTAGTCACACCGGATGATGCAGTCAAAGCTATGGAAGAGCATCATCTTCCATTCGTAGCGATTGGTCGAGAGTTGATTGTAGAACCTGATTGGGTCGAGAAAGTAAAAACTGGAAAAGAAGATACCATCCGTACAGAGATTCATTCGGAAGATAGAGCAGACCTAGCTTTACCGGATGCTATGTGGGAATATGTAGCGTCAAGACCAGGTTGGTTGCCGATTGTAAAATAGACTAATGATTTGAATTGACAGGTTTGAGGTTGGTATTTTACCAAATTTAAACCTGTCGTTTTTTTGTTTTGTGAGATGGCAAAACTTTTTAGCAGTTTCCGTTAAAAAGTTTTGATAAAAGTTCTATATTAAGATTTGAATAAAGTGCTTTTTTTGGTATAATATATTTAAACTAAACGATATAAGAAATGGGGCAATTTGAATGTTAAAAACTTTAGATGTGAAAACAAAGTCCATTACAGAAGCCAAAAAAGAATTCTCAAAAATTGTGAAAGAAACAAATGAATCAGGAGAACCAACTTTTATTTTCAACCATAACAAACCTGAAGCAGTAATTCTAAGTAATGATGTATATGAAAAACTAGTTAGAAATTATAGAGAATTGGAAAATAAATTGTTCTATAGTCAGTTGCAAGAACGAGTTTACAAAGGACCGGGTAACCTTATCTCTGCTGAAAAGGTTCTTGAGACAGAGCAGGAATTAAACGCTTTTGCTTCTCTATCTGATGAGGAGTTATTTGACTAATGGCTCAAGTATACTTTTGGGAAGAGGCAGAAAAAGACTATAAGAAATTAGATGGTATGTTAAAACAATGGGTAAATGAAGCTGTAGAACGTTTAGAAGATAGAGGTTCAGAGATTGGCAAAGTACTTGGAAATATAAACTATGCAAAATTAGCAGGGTTTAAAGAATTAAAAAATCAAAAATTAGGCATTCGCCTTATTTTTAAACCTTCAGTAAATGGACAAATAGAAATTATTGAGATTGTCACGATTGGAAAAAGAGATGAAGAAAAAGTTTTTGTTATTGCTGAGAAGAGAAGGATAAAAAGACAATAATTTTAACTAAAAACTGACTTTAAAATACTACAAACCCTCACGCTTATTTAAGATAAGAGTGAGGGTTTGTAGATTGTACAAGTATGTTTTCACTTATTGTAACACTATTTAAAAATCATAACTTTTTTGGGTTATCCAACGCACAAGGAAATTGTTTTATTTTTAAATTTTAAATTAAAAAGTTTATTTAGCAAGATCTTTTTTGTTTAAAAAGCTGCACTTATCTAAGTAATTTCACTAAAAAACTGCTATACTAAAAAAGAACGTAAGTCTGAATGAGGAGCAATTACATGTTAACATTTGAAGAAAAAAAGGCTATTTTTGATAGCTACCCTGAATTGACAGCAACACCCGTATCAATGAATCGTGTGAATTACCATTACGAAGAAAGTGCTGTTGCTAAAACAATGGTGGTTCGTTTCTTGCATCCGAATGGAAATGCCTTGATTTATGCAGGTTATTTGCCTAAAGAAGAAATCGCCAAAGAAGGCTATATTTCTGTTTTAGAAGCTTCTGAAGAAGAAATTAGAGACTTAATAGACAAAGCCCTTGAATATTTGAACAAAAAAGAAAATGGTTATGCAGTTGGCTACCAAGAACTTTGGATGGATCAGTACGGTGAAAAACTGATTTTACAATATGATCATCCAATGTGGGCTGTGTTAGTGGAAAATGGCCAAATTGAAGGAGTATTCAAGTCTAAAGAAGCTGCTGAAGGCTATTTGATGGACGAAGGATTCTTAGAAGATTAATTATAGAAATGTACGTGGAGGAAAGTTGTTAATATGGATGAAAAAAATTTGTCGCTTCGCTTAGAACGAGTAGCAAACTATATCAGAAAAAATGACCGCTTAGCAGATATTGGATCGGATCACGCTTATTTGCCAAGTGCTTTAGTATTAAACGGTATGATTGAATACGCGATTGCTGGAGAAGTAGTGGATGGTCCTTATCAATCTGCTAAATCACATGTAGCTGAATTAGGTTTTGAAAAACAAATCGACGTTCGTTTTGGAGATGGCCTTGATGTAGTGGATTTGAAAGATAACATCTCAGCGATTTCTATTTGCGGAATGGGCGGCAGTTTGATTGCGTCTATTTTAGATAAAGGTTTTAACGCCGATAAGTTGAGCGGTCAAGAACGGTTGTTGCTGCAGCCGAATGTTGGAGAATACACGTTGCGCAAATGGCTGGTCGAGCACGATTACCAAATCGTTGCTGAAGACCTATTGGAAGAAAACCATAAAATGTATGAAATCATGATTGCAGAAAAAAGCGATCAACCTGTTGAAGCCACTGAAGCTGATTTGCAATATGGTTTCTTGTTGAAAAATGATCCTACGCCAATGTTTAGAAAAAAATGGCAAGTGGAGCTGAAGAAATACAAGTACATCCATGCCAGCTTAGAACAATCAAAATCAGACCAAACAGAAAAACTCAAAACTGTGAAAGAGACAATTCAACAAATAGAGGAGTTGTTAGAGAAATGAGTATAACTGGAAGAGAACTGGTACAAAAATTTGAAGCTTTCGCGCCGCCGTTTTTAGCAGAGGAAGGCGACCCAATTGGGTTAGCTGTAGGGACATTAGACAGACCCATTTCTAAAATCATGACCACACTGGATGTGCGTCCGGAAGTCGTCCAAGAAGCGATTGAAAAACACGTCGATTTTATTTTTGCGCATCATCCGCCAATTTTTCGACCGTTGAAAAACTTGGCCAGTGACAGTCCGCAAAACCAAATGTTCCATGATTTGATTAAACACGACATTACCGTTTATGCTGCTCATACGAATCTGGACATTACAGAAAACGGCATGAACGATTGGTTGGCTGAAGCTGTGGGAATCGAAGACACAGAAATCCTGACTGAAACCCAACGCATTTATTACAAAAAACTAGCTGTTATGGTGCCGCCTGAAAATGCGTCTGAAGTCAGAGAAGCCTTAACTTCAGTTGGCGCAGGACAAATTGGAACCAATTATGTGAAGTGTAGTTACACTCTTGCAGGGACAGGTCGTTTTACACCGGTCAAAGGAGCAGACCCGGCCATTGGTGAAGTAGGCGAAGAAGAGCAGCTGACAGAAGTCAAAGTGGAAGTGGTCGTACCAAACCGCCTTGTAGATAAAGTAATCCAAGCTTTGATTAAAGCTCATCCTTATGAAGAACCGGCTTTTGATGTGTATACCATTGAAAGTCTGCACGATAACTATGGTTTGGGCCGAGTAGGAAACTTAGTTCAGCCGATGACCGTAAAAGAGTTTGCTCAAAAAGTCAAAGAGGTTTTTAACGTTTCTGGCTTGCGCTACATTACACCGGATGACACTAAACTCGTGAAACGAGTGGCGATTTGCGGTGGCGATGGGGGCAAGTTTTACTCAGATGCGCTTAAAAAGCAAGCCGATGTGTACATTACTGGAGATGTTTACTATCATGTTGGACACGATATGTTGGCAGATGGTCTTTCAGTAATCGATCCAGGCCACCACATCGAAGAAATTTGTAAAACGAAACTAGAAGAGTTATTTACGGATTGGAAAGGGGAAGAAAATTGGGAAGTCGAAATTATTTCTTCCACATTAAATACGGATCCTTATCAATTTTTGTAAATTCGCTCTTGCGTAATCCTTATAAGTTGCGAGATAATTAAATACAAGAAACAACTCACCATTTTAAAATCGGAAGGAAGTTTAAGCCACATGTATGAAAATTTAATCCCGCGTTTTATTCGCTATGTCAAAATAGAAACACGTTCAGATGAAAACAGCACGACGATTCCAAGTACACAAACACAAGTAGAGTTTGCTAAAACTTTGATGGAAGAATTGAAAGGAATTGGATTGGCTGATGTGTCTTACAATACCAATAATGGCTTTGTAACGGCGACAGTACCAAGTAATATCGACAAAGAAGTCCCAACGATTGGGTTTATTGCACACATGGATACTGCTGATTTTAATGCTGAAAACGTTGCTCCTCAATTCCATGAAAACTATAATGGAGAAGCTATTGTCTTGAACGAAGCGGAGAACATCATTCTTTCTCCAGAAGACTTTCCAAATTTAAAAAATTACGTTGGTCAAACTTTGATTACAACTGATGGAACGACTTTGCTAGGCTCTGATGACAAATCAGGTATTGCTGAGATCGTGACAGCGATGGAAATTTTAGTCAATGATGATTCAATCAAACATGGGAAAATCCGTGTTGGTTTTGGTCCAGATGAAGAAATCGGGATCGGTGCAGATCGATTTGATGTAGAAGAATTTGCTGCTGATTATGCTTATACATTGGATGGGGGACCTGTTGGTGAATTGGAATATGAAAGTTTCAATGCGGCTTCTGCTATTGTTACTATCCAAGGAAAAAACGTGCACCCAGGAACGGCTAAAGGGAAAATGGTCAATGCCATTAAATTAGCCATGACTTTTGATGCTCAATTGCCTCAAGATGAAGTACCTGAAAAAACGGAAGGCAGAGAAGGCTTTTATCACTTATCTGGCATTGCCGGAACAGAAGAAAATGCTCAATTGTCTTACATCATCCGTGATCACGACAAAGAAAAATTTGAAGCGCGCAAAGCTGCTGTTCAAACAGTGGCGGACGATATGAATGCTTCTTTAGATAGTGATCGTGTACAAGTTGTCTTGAAAGATCAATATTACAATATGGGTGAAATCATTGAAAAGGATATGCGACCGATTGACATTGCTCAAGAAGCCATGGAATCGTTAGGCATCAAACCAATCATTGAACCAATCCGTGGTGGTACAGATGGGTCGAAAATTTCTTTCATGGGTCTTCCAACACCGAACATTTTTGCTGGTGGAGAAAACTTTCATGGCCGTTATGAATTTGTTGCCGTTGAAAGTATGCAAAAAGCGACAGATGTCATTGTTGCTATCGCTAAATTGAACGCTTCTAAAGGAGAATAGAGCATGTGGTTGATGCTTTATTTTCTCTTGGTCAATATTCTGTTGTTCATTATGATGGGTGTAGATAAGAAAAAGGCTGTTCAGCACAAATGGCGCATTCCAGAGAAGAATTTGCTGTTTCTTGGGTTGGTTGGTGGAGGGATCGGTGGTCTCTTGGGTATGAAAATATACCGTCATAAAACCAGAGAATTCAAATTCAAAGTGGTGTATGCTTTGGGAACGTGTGTGTTGATAGCAGGATTAGCAGCAGCGAACTTAATGTAACCGGAAAAAGCAGACGAGTTCTGCTTTTTTTGTCTTTAAATGAGAGAAGTTAGGAGGTGTATGTTAAAATAGGTAACAGAATAGTCTAGCAAAAGGCGGTGACGTAAGTGAGTTTACAGTTTATTTTAGGAAGAGCCAATACAGATAAAAGAGATATCATGTTGAATGAAATCTCAGACATTTTACAAGAAAACAGAAAGACACCAGTGTTTTATTTGGTGCCGGAACACATCAAGTTCGATGCCGAAATGACGGTATTGAAAGAACTGGGTGAAAGAGAACCGTTCAACCAGCAAGAACTTCTTGGTATGATGCACGTTCAAGTCTTCAGTTTCAGTCGTTTAGCATGGTACTTTTTACAAGACACGGATTTATATGTCAAGCCACAGTTGACTCAAACCGGTCTATCTATGTTGATTCGGAAGTTGTTATTGCAATATGAGGATGAACTCACTATTTATCGTGGTGAAGTTCGTAAAAATGGATTTGTGCAAAAATTGAGTGATCTCTTTTTTGAATTGCGCAGCGGTCGTATTGCTGAACAAGACTTAGTGCAAATGATTCAGAATTTAGGCGACACACCTAAGGAAGCCGATTTTAAATTAAAACTGCAAGATATCTCGCTCATCTATAGAGCATTTGGGGAAGCAGTGAAAGGGAAGTACATCGAAACCGAAGATGTGATCACTGCTTTAATCGAAAAGATTCAAGGTATGGATCTATCAGATGCTTATATTTATGTCGAGGGATTTTATCAGTTTACTGCTCAAGAGCAGGACTTGATTCTGACATTGATGCAGCATACGAAAAAAGTAACTTTGGCGTTGACGTTGGATAAAGCCTATCCTACTGAAAAGCCTGATTTAACGAATTTATTCCGAGTAACTGGGACTACCTACTACAAGCTGTATCAATTGGCACGTCTCAATCAAGTAAAAGTCCAACTCGATCAAGTGATCACTGAGAAAGACAGTCATTACTGTGAAGAATTGAATCAGTTGGAACAGTACTGGGTGGAGAGCAACGAGCTGTCTCCGACAAACTTGCATTTGAAACAAGAGCGGATCCCGATGGACGATTGCATCGAGATTTGGGGAGCTGAAAACAAACAAGCAGAAGTCAATCATGTAGCCACAGAAATTTTGAAACTGATTGCTACTGAAAAATACCGCTACAAAGACATTTTAGTATTGGCTCGGAACCCGGAAGATTACCGAACATCGCTGCAGCCGACATTTGATAAACATCACATTGAAACGTTCTTTGATAGTGCGGAAGTGATGTCTCATCATCCGTTGAGTGAGTTGCTGGATGCACTATTTGCGATCAAAAAGAACAACTGGCGTTATGCAGATGTGATGCGTTTATTGAGAACAGAATTATTTATGCCGCCTGTTACGATGGAACTATCTGCCGATCGCATGATGCGCGTCAAACAATATATGAATCATGCAGCCAAATTTAGAGATGCCGTCGATATCACAGAAAATGTGGTCTTAGCGTATGGGTATGAAGGCTACCATTGGACGAAAAAAGATCCGTGGAAGTACACGCGATTCCAATACGACGATGCCGATTTTCAGTCTGATGCCGATGTGGTTTTTGAACAGACAGCGAATCAGGTAAAAGATTTTCTCAACCATACATTGTCGCCCTTCTTTAAACGCTTGGATAAAGCCGAAACTAGTATGGATGCTGCAAAAATCGTTTATCAGTTTTTAGAAGCCAATGGCGTTCCGGATCAATTGCTGTTTTGGCGTGATGAATTGATTCAGCAAAATGATTTGGAAATGGCTAGAAGACATGAACAGATCTGGCAGGTATTTATTCAGTTATTGGATGAGTACGTTGAAGTGTTAGGCGAAGAGGCATTTGATGAAGAAAGCTTCCGGATGATTCTGATTACTGGATTTGAGAATGCTTCTTACAGCATTGTACCGCCAAGTATCGATCAAGTGATTTTTTCTGGTTTAGCAGGAGCACGGATCGGCACAGCCAAAGTGACCTTTATTTTAGGATTGACCAATACCAATCTGCCGGTTAAAACAGAGAACAAAACGATTTTGACTGAAGAAGACCGAACGTTGATCGGCGACTTTTTAGCGACAGAAGAAAAATTCTTAAAACCTTCAGTCGAATCGCAAATGGCTGCTGAACCGTTTATTGCGTACCAAGCCTTTTTAGATTCTTCAGAAAAATTGTATTTGATGTATCCAGCCAGCAATGATTCAAAAGAAAGTCCTAAATTATCGCCCTATGTCCAGCGAATAGCCGATTATTTCGACATTTCTGTACAAGCCAAACCGGCAGATGTGACCTCCCTGATTGAATTGAAGAAAGAAGATGTATTAGCTTTTATCGGCTCGAGGGAAGCAACTATGGGGCAATTGCTGATGATTTTACGCAAAGCCCAAGATCAGCAAGCGGACTTGCATCCTTTCTGGCAAATGCTGTATCAGTATTTCAAATTGAACGAAAAGACTTCTTTGATGTTCAATCGTCTGCTGGCAAGTTTGCGCCGGAAAAACATTCCGCTACCGTTAACCGAAGAATTAGCTGAACAGTTATATGGAAAAGATTTATACATGTCGGTTTCACAACTGGAGTCGTATTATGCAGATCCATTCACGCATTTCTTGACCTATGGCTTGAAGCTTAGAGAACGAGACGTGTTTGAATTATCAGCAGCCGGCACGGGTGAATATTTCCATGAAGCATTAGATTTATTATTCAAGACATTAATCAATCGTGATCTTTCTTTTGACCAATTAGATAAAGAGGCTCTAGAAAAAATCACCAATGAAGTCCTGGAATCTTTGATCAGCAAAGGCAAATACCAAATCTTATCTGCTTCAAACCGAATGATGTACATTCGTGAGCAGCTGGCCAATACGATTCAGCGTGTGGCGTGGGCTATCGGCAACCAAAGCAGACGGACAAATATGGCCAATGCTCAAACAGAAGTTTTATTTGGACGGATCGCGGCTCAAAAAGGAATCGAAGGACATACTTTTGCGCTAGCTAATGGCGGAGAATTGCATTTAAGAGGGAAAATAGACCGGGTCGATGCTATGGAGATCAATGACAAGCATTACTTATCTGTAGTCGATTACAAATCCAGTAAACATTCCTTTAGTTTTATTGATGCTTATTATGGATTAGCGATGCAGATGTTGACGTATTTAGATATCGCTTTAGCTCATTCGGATGAATTGATTGGGAAAAAAGCTTTACCGGCTGGGGCATTTTACTTGCAAGTGCAAAATCCGTTTCTTAAAGAAGGAACATTTGTCGATGAGGACCAATATCGGGAAACGTTGTTAAAAATGTACAAAATGGATGGTTTCTTGTTGGATGACGAGGATATGTTGGATGCTCTAGATTTAACGGTTGAACCGAAGAAGAAATCATTGGTGTACCCATTTGAACAATTGGCTAAAGGGACGATGAAATCCAATAAGTTCGTCACGTTGGATGATATCGAAACCTTATTGCGTTTCAATAAAAAGAAAATCATTACTGCCGGAAACAATATCATTAAAGGCGATACCCGTTTGAGTCCGATCAAAGAGAAAAGTGCGTTTATTTCTTCGGTAAACGGACCGCTAAAAGCTGTATCGTTTTTCGATGCTGCATTGTACACCGAAAACAAATACCGTCGAATGGAAAAATTGGGTATTCCAGATATTCTGGACAGAATGAAACGTGAAGGAGATGCAGAAGAGTGAAACCATTACCATTAAAACCTGAAAACAGCCGTTTTACAGATGATCAGTGGCAGGCCGTATACGATTCAGGAACCAATTTGCTGGTGTCCGCTTCTGCAGGGTCAGGAAAAACCACCGTACTTGTAGAACGAGTGATCGAAAAAATCAAAGCCGGGACCAATGTGGATGAATTGCTGATCGTTACCTATACGGATGCTGCTGCCAGAGAAATGAAAGAACGGATCCAGTCCGCTTTACAAGAAGCTGTCACTGGCGAAAGTCTGACGGATCAAAAAAGGCATCTGGTAAAGCAGATTCCGTTGCTTTCTCAAGCGTCGATCAGTACGATCCACTCATTTTGTTTGCAAGTCATTCGCCGTTATTACTATTTGATCGATTTAGATCCAGTGTTCCGCCTGCTGACAGATGCAACTGAAATCGTTTTGCTGCAAGAAGATGTCTGGGACGACGTGAGGGAAGAATTGTATGGGGAAGAAGACAGCATGTTTAAAACATTGACGGCAACTTATTCTAATGACCGTACCGATAACGGGCTGCAAGACTTGATCTTCTCTTTGTTTGAATTCTCACGAGCTAATCCGAATCCTGAATTGTGGTTGGAACATTTAGGCGATCTGTACAAAGTAGAACAGAACTCTTTTACAGAAAGCACATTGTATCAGGATCTGCTGAAACCGCAAGTGAAAGAAATCTTAGTCGGATTGGAAGAGCAATACCGCTATGCGAACAGCATGGGAGAAAATAGTGATGAATTAATGGCTGGTAAAAAACTGGTGGAAAATGAATGCAGCCATATCACTGAATTGCTGCGCTTATTGGATGAAGGAAACGTAGATGCTGTTTACAATACCATCCAAGCTTTTGAATTTGCCAGATGGAAAGGTCCGAAAAAGAATGCGGACGATGAGGTAAAAGAAGTTGGGCAAGATATGAAAGCCATTCGTGACCAGAATAAGAAACGGTACACGACCATGAAAGAAGATTATTTTGCTGCGCCTCTAGAAAAACAGCTTAGCTTGATGCAGCAAACCGTACCGTTGATTCAAGAGATGGCTCGGGTGACACAACTATTTTCTGAAGCTTATACAGCGAAAAAAAGAGAACGCAACTTATTGGATTTCAATGACTTGGAACATTTAACACTGAATATTCTGGCTCACTTTGAAGAGGGTAAATGGACGCCAAGTGAAGCCAGCACTCATTACCGGGATAAATTCAGTGAAGTCATGGTCGATGAGTACCAAGATGTCAACCAGTTGCAAGAGAATATTCTGCATTGGCTGACGAAAGATGATGCAGAAAACGGCAATTTCTTTATGGTGGGAGATGTGAAGCAGTCTATTTATTCTTTCCGTTTAGCAGATCCAGGCTTATTTTTAAAAAAATACGAAACGTATGGGAAGTTGCAAGATGGCGAACGGATTATCTTAGCCGATAATTTCCGTTCCCGAGGAGAAGTACTGCAATTTATCAATCTCTTGTTCATACAATTGATGGATAAATCAGTGGGACAAATGGAATATGATGAAGCCGCTAAACTGGTTCAAGGGTTTAAAGACTTCCCAGTTTCTACTGTTCATCAGCCGGAGATTCTGATCTATGAAAAAGAAACAGATGAGGATGAGGATGAGACGGAACTGGATGAATTCTCCATTGAAACTAAAACAGAAGGCGAATTGACGATGGTGGGGCAAAAAATCAAAGATTTGGTCGATGAAGAGTTTCCTATCTACGATAAGAAGAAGAAAGCATATCGTCCGATTCGCTATTCGGATATCGTGCTGTTAACACCGACGAAGAAAAATAATGCGACCATTCAGACCTTGTTTAAGCAACTGAATATTCCTTTATTAGTCAATGATACGCAAAATTATTTTCAGACAACAGAAGTCACGATCATGATGTCTTTATTGAAAATCATTGATAATCCCTATCAAGATATTCCATTGGCGAGTGTCTTGCGTTCTCCGTTAGTTGGCTTGAATGAACGAGAGTTGGCATACATTCGCATCACGAAAAAAACGGGTGATTACTACGATGCTGTGTCAAGTTTTTATCGGGAGTATCCAGGGAACAATAAAGAGACTCGTTTTACAGGCAACTTATATGAAAAAATCCGTCTATTTTTAGAACGGTTAACGAGTTGGAGAGAAATTGCGCGCAGAGAATCGATCGTCACTTTGATTTGGAGTATCTATCAAGAGACAAACTTCTTGGATTATGTAGGGGGAATGGCTTCTGGCCGTCAACGAAAAGCTAATTTGCATGCGTTGTATGAACGAGCAGCGAATTATGAGCAAACTAGTTTCAAAGGGCTGTTTCAATTTGTCCGCTTCATTGAAAAAATGCAGCAAAAAGACAAAGACTTAGCAGAGCCGACTGCTTTATCGGAAGACGAGAATGCGGTCCGGATCATGACGATTCATGCCAGTAAAGGATTGGAATTCCCCGTCGTCTTTGTATTGGACTTGACCAAGCGATTTAACTTGCAAGACACGATGAACAGTTATGTCTTCAATGAACACTTGGGTGTCGGGACAGAATTCAAAGATTTAGACAAGAGAATCCGATACACTACGTTGCCTGAAACTGCGTTGAAAGTAGAAAAGAAACGAAAACTATTGGCGGAAGAGATGCGGAAGTTGTACGTGGCTTTGACGCGAGCAGAAGAAAAACTATTCTTAGTCGGCTCGTATAAAAATGAAGAAGCCGCTTGGAAAGATTGGGGCGTGGTGAGTTCTCATCAGCAAACAGTTCTGCCGAGTGACTTGCGTTTAACAGCGAGCAGCTTGATGAAATGGATTGGCTTAGCCATTGTCCGTCATCCAGACAGTCAAAATGACCATCTGCACATTACTGCCAAGAATGGCGAAGTACAGCAACATACTGCGTCATTTAGTGTTCACTTTGTAACGGAAAAAGAACTGTTGGAACAAAATGAAGAATTGGAAATTGATTTTGATGCCATAAAATGGTTAGACAAAATCGAGCAAGCTCCAAGTGTTGAGCTGGAAGGGCACTTGCAGCAAGATTTTAAAGAAGTGAAACGCTTGTTGGAGCATCGTTATTCTCACCAAGCCGCGACACATACGACCAGCTATCAATCAGTTTCTGAAATCAAACGGATGTTTGAAGAACCGCATGAAGGCCAGTTGGTCAAAATCGATGTCAATGAACCGCGAAATCAAAACCGATACACAGAAGACAAGTTGAAACGACCTGCATTCTTAACCGAGACGATTGCACCGACCAGTGTTGAGATTGGTACAGGAACCCACCTGGTGATGCAATCGATTGATTTGCATGAACAACCGACCATTGAGTCGTTGAGTCGATTGGTAGAAGAACTGGTTGAAAAAGGCTTGTTGCAAACAGAAACAGCCAAACAAATTGAAATAGAAAAAATCGCCGCTTTCTTTGAAACTTCGTTAGGGGAGCAGCTGATTAATGATGTTGCATTGGTGGAAAGAGAAAGACCATTTTCCTTGTTGATGAATGCTGCAGCTATTTTTACAGACATGGACGGCAGTGCTGAGGATAAAATCTTGATTCACGGAATCATGGACGGATATATAGAATATCCAGATAAAGTGGTGCTATTTGATTACAAAACTGATCGATTGATCCGGTTTAAAGAACGTGCTCATGAAGAGATGATCCAGAAATACAAGGGACAATTGCTATTGTATAAAGCAGCTTTGCAGTCTATTTTGAATAAACCTGTTACAGAGACCTATCTATGCTTGTTGGATAGTGGGGAAGTTTTGGCAGTGAATTAATAGAATAATTGTATGGAAATGCAAAAAACGAGCTGGTGATTTACTTCCAGCTCGTTTTTTGTTTGTCATTTTATTAAGTGAATAGGGGATGGCGCCTTGTAAACGCGCTGCGAAAGTCAGCTCACACGCTTTTCTCCACGTTCTTGGCTTAAGCGTCTTTTTTTCGCTCTATTCTAAGTCATAATTAACGCCTTCCGTATAAGTATTCCCAGCGTCCCATAGCAGGAATTCATTGACTCCGGCTTCTTTTAGGGCTCTGATTTGGGCTTCGACTTCGGCTGGTCCGTATTGCAGATAATTTCCCGAACCTAGGTAAGAAGCAGTGAAGTCTTGTAACCATGGACGAGATCGCGGCGGTGTTTCCAGGCTGCCTAGTACGTCATTTTCTACTTTCATGTATTCTGAAATAATGTTGTAAGGTTCTAAGTCAGGCTTGGCGATCCCAAAGTAAGGTCCCCAGTGGCTTGGATAGATCATAGAAGAAATCACATCGACATTTTCAGAAATTTTAGAGAAGTTTTGACCGATTCCAGGAGCTTCCGGAACAGTAGCAGAATACCCGAAGATATCTACGGAAACGTCGACTCCATAAGGTTCCAATTCTTTCTTAGCGTATTTCACGAAATCTGTTACCGATTCAACACGTTGTTGAACATCATCCAGATCCATTTCATCGTATCCGCCACGGGTGTATTGAAGTTCGTCTGAACGAGTTTCGAATCCTTCAGGGAATCTAACATAATCAAACTGAATTTCTTTAAAACCCATTTTAGCAGCTTGCTTGGCGATCTCCACATTATACTCCCAAACTTCTTGAGAAAATGGATTGACAAAACTTTCTCCACGGTTGTTTTTCCATACGGATCCATCTGAATGTGTAAAGCTCAATTCTGGACGAGCTTCCGCTAAACGTGTGTCTTTAAAGACAACGATACGAGCGATAGGGTAAATCTCATTTTCTTCAAAGTGAGTCATTAATGCGGATGGATCGTCAACATAATTTTGAGTATTTTCTTGAACGATTGGGTTATCAGATTGCAGGTCCAGCGTCATATCTCCGAAATCATCCTTGATATCGACGACCATGGCATTTAATTCAGTATCATTTAACAACTGAGTCAATTCTGCTAAACGAGAACCACCAGCTGAGTGTCCTGTAACGTAAACTCCTTTTACACCATCTTCAGGATAAGCAATTTCCACGCCGCTATCAAAAGTAAATTGAGTAGGATAATTTTCTGGAATGGATAAAAGGTCGGCACTGTGAATGGTCAATACTTGAGTCTCAGCATTCTCTTCTGCATGTACATTTTGTGAATAGGCAGCAAATAAGAGAGTTGCGGATAGGGGAATGGACCATTTAAATGTATTTTTTTTCATACTATTCTTCCTCGCTTTCAGGTGAAACAATTAATTTTGGATCGATCAGTGTAAACTCTTGTTCTCTCAATCCCTCAGCAATGGGCACAATGGCTTGATTGGTCCATTCACGGTCATGCATCAAAATGTTTGCGCCGTTATAAAGCAGTTCTGTATTCATCGTGATATCCAATAAGGCATCGGCATCTTGATAGTCCGGTTGAAAGTCATAGCCGAACGTCCAGTTCATTAAGGTCATATCTTCGTCAGCCACTAATTGTCTAGAAACATCGGTATTAGCCCCATGAGGTGCTCGGAAAAAGCGTGGTTTTTCACCAATGACTTCTTCGATCAATGCATTGGTTTCTAAAATTTCAGCTTTTTGTTCTTCAGTTGAGATAGTTTGTAAATTAGGGTGAGTCTGAGTATGGTTCCCAATCTCAAAACCTAAATCATGAATTTCTTTTAATGCTTCTTTTCCTTCATCTGATTCTATGTACATCCCATTTACAAAGAATATAGCAGGAGCATCAATTTCTTTTAATTTGTGGGCCATTTCTACACTGTATTTATCAGGGGCATCATCAATAGTCAATAAAGCGATCTTTTCTTCAGAGGTTTCATCCTCGATTGGTTCAATAGCATAATTTGAGGGGTTCACTTGATATTGATACGCTACAGCTGTTTCTTCAGCGGCTTCATCGTTAGATTCCTCTGATTCAGTACTAGACTCAGTTTGACTTTCCTCAGTTGTGGATTCGGATTCAACAATAGAAGAGGAAGACTCTTCAGTCGTTTCTTCCGTAGTTCCGGTGGCACATCCTGCTAGAAGTACCGTACTAAATAAAGCAAGTGCCGTGATTCTTTTTTTCATAAAATCATCCTCCTATTTATTATTTTCAAGGGAATCTAATGCAGCAGCAGCTTCAGTACGTGAAGTTTGTAATTGAGCTAAGTTGCTGTCTAATTGAATGAAAAGATCATTTGTTGCGGTATGTTGTTCATTAAGCTGCTCGATCCCTGTCTGAAGCGTTTCATATGTAGCATCTTCTTCAACGAGAGATTGGAAATAACTTTCTTGTTCCGTCAATGTGGCGCCATATAGTTCTGTAAACTGGTCTAGTGAACCGTTTAAAGTAGTTAATGCGTCTGTAACGTTGGTAATTTCTTCTGAAGGCAAATCTTCGCTATCTAAATCCGCCAACTCATCAGATTGTCCCTTAAGATTTTCAGCAGCCTCTTTTAAGCTGTCTAGATCTGTTTGGCGTGTTTCAATGTTTTCAAAGACTGCCGCGGATCCGTCTTTTAAAGTACTTAACTCTGCATCCTCCGCTAAAGTTGTTTCAAATTCAGCTTGCAAGTCCGCTTCTTGTGAAGCAATGGCATTCAATTTTTCAATAAGGGTATTTTCTACCGTTTCAATTTCTGTGGTCACATCTACAGCTTGTGCAACCCCTGTATCACAACCAGTAAGAACGGTACTTAATCCAAGGAAACTTACGGCACCTATTATCTTTTTCATGTTTTAACTCCCTTTTTACTTGTCCTGTATGTTCACAAAAAATGAACATAATGTAATTATAACAAAACCGTTCCCATTACCCAATGAAAAAGCCTGTTTTTTAACTATTTGTACTATTTACTACTAAATAAATGGATTCACCTCCACAGTCTTTTAAAAATAAACCTGTTGCTTAACTGAAGAATCATGTAAAATAGGAATGTGTTATGATTAGAGGATAAAGTGAGGTTTAGAAATGTTTATTTATTATATCATTGCAGCCGTAATGGTCGGAGTAGACCAATGGACCAAATATTTAACTGTAGCAAATATTGATTTATACGAAACAATCGAATTTATACCTGGTTTATTATCTTGGACCTATATTCAAAATGATGGAGCGGCTTGGAGTATCTTAGAAGGCCAAATGTGGTTCTTTTATATCATTACTGCAGTTGTACTTGTAGTATTAGTGTACAATATGCAGAAATATGGAAAAGGAGACCGTTTGTTTTCTTGGTCGTTAACCTTTATTCTAGCCGGTACGATTGGAAATTTTATTGACCGTTTAAGACTGCAATACGTTGTGGATATGGTCAAATTAGAATTCATTGATTTCCCCATCTTCAACCTAGCAGACAGCTTGCTGTCGGTCGGTGTCGTCTTACTAGTCATTTACGTATTTGCAGACGAAAGAAAAGAGAAAAAGAAAAACAAACAGGTGAAATAAGAAGGAGTTTGAATGCATGACAAATGAATACGAAGTAACCATTAAAGAACAAAAGGGAAGAATCGATAAAGTATTGGCAGAGATGATTCCCAACAAAACACGTTCTGCTATCCAATTATGGATCAAAGAGGGCTATGTATTAGTGAATGACGAACCGGTCAAGACCAACTATAAAGTCCAATCAGGGGATGAAGTTAAAATCACAGAACCTGAACTGCAAGAGTTGGACGTAGTCGCACAAAATCTCCCTTTAGAGATCGTGTACCAAGATGAAGATGTGGTTGTCATCAATAAAGAGCAAGGAATGGTCGTTCACCCATCAGCTGGACATCCTGATGGAACACTAGTAAATGCCTTGCTGTATCATATCAAAGATTTATCTGGTATCAATGGCAAGATTCGTCCAGGAATCGTCCATCGCATTGATAAAGACACTTCAGGATTGCTGATGGTCGCTAAAAATGACGTAGCGCACGAAAAATTAGCCGCTCAATTGAAAGATAAAACCAGTATTCGTGAATACGTAGCCTTAGTTCATGGTGTTATCCCGCATGAAAAAGGAACGATTGATGCTCCTCTGGGACGTTCAAAAATCGATCGGAAAAAACAAGATATCGTAGATGGCGGAAGACCAGCTGTGACTCATTTTAGAGTATTGGAACGGTTTAAAGACTTTACATTAGTTTCATTGCAACTCGAAACAGGTCGTACGCACCAAATTCGTGTACACATGAAATACATTGGTTATCCGCTTGCTGGAGATCCAATCTATGGACCCAGAAAAACGTTAGAAGGAAAAGGTCAGTTTCTACACGCTAAAAAATTAGGTTTCAAACACCCTAAAACAGATGAAATGATGGTATTCGAATCTGAATTGCCAGAATTGTTCAAAGAGACACTAGACAAATTACGCAGCGTATCAGAATAATCTCCGAAACGAATCGTTGAAGAGTTATTTGATGACAGAATGGAGGAAAAGAATGAGCATTCATTCAGAAGTTGAAGTGGTAGACGAAGCAGCTATGAGACGTGCTTTGACCCGTATTTCTTATGAAATTATTGAACGCAACAAAGGTATCGATAATCTGGTTTTAGTCGGCATCAAAACAAGAGGAATCTTTGTGGCTCAACGGGTCGCTGATAAGTTGAAGCAACTGGAAGGCGTCGATGTACCTGCTGGAGAGTTGGATATTTCATTGTACCGTGATGACGTTCATACAAGCAGAGACACCGATCCGGAAGTGAAAGGTTCTTCTATGCCGGTTTCGATTGAAGGCAAACAAGTGATTTTAGTAGATGATGTTCTGTATACAGGCCGAACAGTCAGAGCTGCTTTGGATGCTTTAATGGATCTAGGACGTCCAAAAAAGATCTTATTAGCTGTACTGATCGATAGAGGCCACAGAGAATTACCGATTCGTGCAGATTTTGTTGGAAAAAACATTCCTACCTCTCTAGATGAGCAAATTAAAGTTGCTGTAGAAGAAGTAGACGGTAAAGATCAGGTGTTGATCCAAAAACTCAACGCATAAGAATAGTTCACCGTGCAAAATTGCTGCACTTTCTTAAAAAGCAACGACCCCCAAATCTTAGAGGAACATCTAAGGTTTGGGGGTCGTTTGTTTATGGAAAAGTAGTCAAAGAATGCATCTAAGACCGCTAATGGAACATTTGTATCATACTTTTAGCTGATTGACCAACTCTTCATCGGGTGTGACGAATATCGTTTGTTGACCTTCATAAATCACAAAACCAGGTTTGGCACCATTTGGTTTGCGTATTTTTTTCACTTCTACATAATCGACAGGCACGGAAGCCGATAATCTGGATTTGGAAAAATAGGCCGCAATATTGGCCGCTTCCAATAAAGTTGTTTCAGAAGGAGCGCTGTCTTGGATAATTACGTGCGAGCCAGGGATATCTTTAGTGTGCAGCCATATTTCTGATTTACGAGCGGTTTTTAGCGTTAGCTGATCATTTTGCAAATTATTTTTCCCTACTAAAATCGTTGTGCCGTCAGAAGATTGGTATTGATCTGGTTTACTGGTTTTGAGTTTTTTCTGTTTCTTTTTCGTTTTTTTCTTCAAATAGCCTTCTTGGATCAATTCTTCTTTGATTTCAGTAACATCTTTAGGGGTAGCCAATTCCAATTGAGTCATGATGGAATCTAAATAATCGATTTCTTCATGAGTCTGTTTCATTTGTTCATTGACATAGATAATGGCATTTTTTAATTTTTGGTATTTCGAAAAGTATTTTTGTGCATTTTGAGACGGTGTTTTTCTTGGGTCTAATAGAATGGTTATAGGGTTATTATCATCATAAAAATTTTGTAATTCAACAGATTCTTGGCCTTTTGTCAGTTCATGCAAATAGGCTGTTAAAATTTCCCCTTTCACACGATAGTCATCGGCGTGTTCTGTTTCATCTAATGTCTGCTGTAGTTTAGTCAATTTTTTCTTGTTCCGTGATAGTTCCGTTTGCAATACGTGGAATAAGTTAGCTGCTTGCTGCTTGACCCGATCTTTTTCAGCTTTATCCCGGTAAATGTCATCCAACAATTGGCTTAATGAAGTATAAATAGTTTGTACGCCATCTAGTGAGACATATGGAACAGGTGTAAATGTTTCTTTATTGTTGACTTGAGTTTTTGTAGGTTCGATATTTTTTTCTTGAATACGACTGAAAAAAGTTTGAAAAACATGCGGCAACTGAATTTCATCTTCTTTACTACGTTGCAGTAATTCGTTTACAGTATCTGATCCTAACCCTTGGAAACTGGATTGCAGTTTTGTCCCTGAAGGAAGATCGCTCTCAGTTTGAATAATTTCCAATACTTGGTCTTTGGATACGGTAAAAGGATTTATTTTATCTTGATGAGGAGGCGTTTTATAGGTTGCCCCCGGCATAATTAGACGATAAGAGTTTTGACTGCTGGGTATGTGTTTAATGCTGTCTAAAATACGCATCGTGTCTTGTTCGATCAAGAAAATATTGCTGTGGCGACCCATTAATTCTACTACCAGCATGACATTTTGGATATCTCCGATTTCGTCGCGACTTTTAAACAAGAATTTAATGATTCGGTCATTTTCAACTTGTTCTATATTTTCGAGAATTGCTCCTTCTAAATGTTTGCGCATCATCATACAAAATTGTGGAGGAGAATCAGGGTTCTCGTAAGGTATATCTGTTACTTGGATACGAGCGTAACTCGAATGAGCAGAAAGCAATACTTTTTGATTCTTTCCATTTGCTCTCATCACAAGAATGATTTCGTTTTGATAAGGCTGATGTATTTTTGAAACTCTGCCATTGGCAAGAAGATCTGCTAATTCATCGACCATTGCATGGGTAAAGACACCATCAAATGACATATGTGTATCCCTTCTTTCATTGCTATTCATATACTTGTACTCAACACAGTACATTAGTTGCCTATTGGTCATTATAGCATTTTTTACTTGCCAAAAGTAGCAGAGTAGTTTTAGTCTTTCAAAAAACAAGAGAGAATACTTGAAATCTGTTTTATTTATTGTGTAAAATAGATACTGTTGCAAATATAGAAGAGGTGTTAAACATGGAATGGAGTTACAGTGGAGAAGCAGGGCCAGAATTTTGGAGCGGTTTATGCCCTGATTTTCAAACAGCGGAAGCAGAAACAACCTGGCAATCTCCAATACCACTATCGCAAACTGCTGCAAAAAAAATGGTTGCGAGCGATGAAGAATTGATCTTTATTGGAGATCCAAAGAAATTTAAAACAGACTTTTTTAATCATACGATCCATTTATCTCCAGCAGCGGATCAAGAGACAGCCAGTGTCGAGTTTAGACAAACACGTTATGTGCTGGAAGATATCCATGCTCATTTACCCAGTGAACATGTGATTGACGAAAAGTCGTTTGATTTAGAAGTACATTTTGTCCATCGTTCGGCTGACGATGAAGTGTTAGTGGTCGGAGTGATGGGTAAATCTCGTAATGAAGACATTCAAGAGTATTTATTAAATGGTTTTGAGGAATTGTTGACCGAGGAAGAATTAAAACAGCACCATATTTTAGAATTGGATTTGGAGCAATTAAAGCCAAAAAACAGATCCTTTTTTTATTACTCGGGCTCGTTGACCACACCTCCGACTGTAGGACCAGTGCAGTGGATCGTGATGAAAAATGCTGTTTCTTTACCCCTGGAGCTCATACAGGCTTTCAAAACAACCATCGGAAAAACCAATCGACCATTACAAGCTGTTCATGATCGCGAAATTACACTGTATGAATCCTAAGGACATCCGCAAAATGCTTAAAAGCTCCTAGGATAGTTAAATTTGAACCAGCTTTTTAACTAGCTTATGTTTTATGGAGCAGATTAGGCTTGACAGACTTTAATGGAAAGCGTACTATGATTCTAATATCTTTTATACGAAAAGGAGACTCCTTATGGACCAACTGCATTCTATTCAACAGCTACAATTACATATGGATTGGCAAAGCCGCAATAGATAGGTTGGTTTATGAAGAATTTCATAGATGCAACCTTCAGGAAACTGAACTTGTATCTATGTTGGTTTATTTGAGTCTACAATCAAAATCAGACCGCATAGAATACTACTTATTCTATGCGGTTTTTGTTTGTAAAGAACAGTTACCGCGTTTACGCGAGGTAACTGTTCTTTTTTTTATGAAATGGGAGAGGAACTAGTTATGAAGAAAAAAGAAACTAAACGATGGCATACCTAGTAGAAAAAATAACTCAGCAATATTTCAAGGAGGAATAGGAATATGAAAAAAATGATTGGTTTTATCGCTATTTTAACCATTATACTCACGGTTGCTTTTTTCTCGGATACCGATACAACAGCTCAACCATCCGAAAACGAATTACCGGTTGTAGGTGTTTTACAATTAACGAGTCACCCTGCATTAGACTTAATTTATGAAGGTATTGTTGACGCCTTGAACGAAGCAGGTTATGTAGATGGAGAAACAATGATACTGGATTTCCAAAATGCTCAAGGTGACCAAAGTAACCTCAATTCAATGAGTACACGTTTTGTCAGTAGAGATGCGGACGTGATGGTAGGCATCGCTACTCCATCTGCACAATCTTTAGCAAATGCTTCTTCTCAGATTCCGATCGTTTTAGGAGCTGTTACAGACCCTGAAGCCTCTAATTTAGTGGCCAGTAATGAAGAACCTGGCGGCAACATCACCGGAGTGAGTGATGAAACACCGATTCAAGAACAATTCGATCTGATTCAAGAAATTTTACCTGAGGCAAAGAGTATTGGAATCCTTTATTCTTCCAGTGAAGACAATTCGATCGTTCAGGGGGAAAAAGCCGCTGAAATTGCGAAAGAAATGGGATTTGAAACAATTACTATGACGGTTTCATCCACGAATGATGTGTCCCAGATTGGTTCAGCACTGGCTTCTCAAGTAGATGCTATCTGGGTGCCAACAGACAATACTGTTGCCAGCGCGATGAATACCTTAGTCGAAGCAGCAGATGCTGAAGGAATCCCTATTATTCCAGCAGTGGATACAATGGTGGAACAAGGCGGATTAGCGACAGTTGGCTTGAATCAATATGAATTAGGAAAACTGACTGGAGAAATGACTGCTGCTATTTTAGATGGAAAAATAGATCCAGCAACGACACCGATTCAATATTTGGAACAAGGAGATATTTTTGTCAATCCTGAAAAAGCAGAAGAGTTGGGCATTATCTTACCGCAACAAATGATGGAACAAGCAACAATCATTGATTAACAGGAGAAATGAGGGAGAATAGAGATGGATTTAATCGTTACTGCGACATCACAAGGTCTTTTATGGGGAACCATGGCTTTAGGAATCTTTATCACGTATCGGATATTAAATTTACCGGATATGACAGCAGAGGGCTCTTTTCCGTTAGGAGCAGCAGTTACTACACAATTGATCATTAATGGTATGAATCCTTTTTTAGCAACAGCTATTAGTTTTGTATCAGGAATGTTAGCAGGAGCCATTACCGGAATTTTAATCACCAAAGGAAAAGTTCCAGGTTTATTGGCCGGTATTTTGACGATGACAGGATTGTATTCAATTAATTTACGCATCATGAATCGTGCCAACCTCAGTTTGTTGGGGGAATCTCGTGTAACTGATATCTTCCAGTCAGTCGAATTGCCGAATCAATTCGATTCGATCTTTCTAGGTTTGATTATCGTCGCTGTAGTCATTTTAGTGTTGGCTCTTTTCTTTAAAACTGAACTGGGGCAAGCTGTTATCGCCACAGGGGACAATGAGAAAATGGCACGCGCCATGGGAATCATTACAAACCGGACGAAGATTTTAGGATTGATGTTGTCAAATGGTATTATAGCGATGTCAGGGGGACTAGTAGCCCAAGATAATGGTTATGCAGATATCAGCATGGGTATCGGAGTAATTGTTATCGGTCTGGCTGCCGTTATTATAGGGGAAGTGGTCTTCGGGAACTTATCTTTCGTCAACCGATTGATTTGTGTGATTCTAGGAGCGATCATTTACCGATTGATTATTCTTTTAGTCATTCTGCTTGGCTTGAATCCAAATGATCTGAAATTGATATCAGCCATTTTATTGGCAATTTGCCTAGCTTTACCAAGTCTGAGAAATGCTTTGCACTTGAATTTCTTCACTAGAAAGGAGCGGATGGACTAATGAAACCTGCATCTGTATTGTCCTTACAACATATCTCAAAAACGTTTCAACGAGGAACAGCCAATGAAAATCCAGTCTTAAAAGATCTTTCATTAGAAGTTGAAAATGGAGACTTTATTACGATCATTGGCGGAAATGGATCTGGAAAATCAACTTTACTCAATAGTATAGCTGGCAATGTACTAGTCGATAGTGGACACATTAAAATCAATGAAGAGGATGTCACTAAGTTAAAAGAGGAACGTAGAGCTGGAAGAGTCGGACGAGTCTTCCAAGATCCACTGATGGGAACAGCTCCTCGAATGACAGTTGGAGAAAATTTGGCCATCGCTTTACGCAGAGGTCAAAAAAGAACCTTCAAATTCGGTACCAACGCAAAAGAACAGGCTTACTTCAAATCATTATTGGAACCCTTAAACTTAGGACTTGAAAACCGGTTAAATGCTGAAATGGGGTTATTGTCCGGTGGTCAAAGACAATCGATCACCTTATTGATGGCAACGATGAAACGTCCTGAATTACTGTTGCTGGATGAGCATACAGCAGCTTTAGATCCAAAAACAGCTGAAACTGTACTGGATTTGACTCAGCAATTGGTTGAAAAAAAGCAGTTATCTACACTGATGATCACACACAATATGCAAGATGCCTTAACTTATGGGAATCGAATGATTATGATGAACAGAGGAAAAGTTGTCGTGGATGTGAGTGGAGAAGAAAAATCACGACTAACGGTTCCAGATGTAATGGCACTTTTCCAAAAAGCTACGGCGGGATCTCAACTATCCAATGAAACGCTATTTAGCTAAGATAAATCAACTGTAAACTTATTTCATTTGGTTATACAACTAATTCATTTATTGTAAAAGGAACTTGGTCAATCGACTAAGTTCTTTTTATCTTGTAAAAAATAGAGACTTTAAAAAAATTTTTTTAAATGGATTTCTCTTTTGATATCCATTGCATTTGCAAGCTTTTTACTATATAGTTGCTACATACAAACATTAGGAGTTGACATATATTATAGGGGGAGCGAGAACAGTGGATTACGAAGTTTCAAGTCACGACTTATTGGTCAAAATGGAAGAGTTCCAAAATCATTACCGTAAATTGTTGAGCACGATATTAGCTGATCATAATGTTACTCAATCAGCATTTACGATCATGAAGACGATTAAAGATGAGCACAAAACATTAAAAGAGTTAACCATTATTACAGCCTTGGATAAATCAACATTAAGCCGCCAAGTCAATACATTGAGTAAAAAAGGTTGGATAGTAAAAGAAGCCGGTACAGACAAACGGTACGCTTATTTATACCTTACGGAAGAAGCTTTGACGTTAACGAATACTTTACTCTTTGAAATTGAACAACAATTAGGGTTCATTTTAAGAGGATGGCCTATTGACGAAAAGCAGCTTTTACTTGTGTTATTGGGTAGAGCAAATCGAAGCATAGCTCATTTTGAAGCACAAAATAAAAAAGAAGCACTGAGGGGATAAAGAATGGATTTTAAAACATTGAATAGTTTATCAAAAGAAGAATTAGTGCAGCTGGTAATAGATCAGTCTGAAGAAACTAAAAGACTGGAAAATCAACTAGATGCGGAAGTAGAAGAAAATCGATTTATTAAAAGTCTGGGTTTTGTAGATGGGTTCCAGAATTATCAATCCTATTTTATTCGTTTTTTTGAAGATGAAAGTGAAGGAACCGCAAAAAAAGGCAGTATATTTTTAGGTTTGTTCAATGACTTTATTCAAGATTATGGGAGAGAGTCGGTCATAGAATTATTGGATCAATACATGGATGGCCACATTTAATTTGTCTCAGATCAGTTTGGACTATTTTAATGTAATTGTTTCTCACATCAGGTAAAATAAGGAAGAAAAACACCATTTGGAAAGAAGGGTAATAAAGAAATGAAAAACTCAAACAACAAAGCGTATCGTACGGCTATTTTAGGTATTTTTACAGCCATTATATTATTGCAAAGCTTTGTTCCTTTTCTTGGATATATTCCGATTCCTCCACTGAATCCTACCATTATCCATATTACGGTTATTGTCGCTTCATTGGTTTTAGGTACTAAAGAAGGAATGATCGTTGGAGGGGTTTGGGGCATTATTCGCCTAGTCCGTGCATTTGCGGCACCTCAGACACCATTAGACCCGCTGATTTTTACCAACCCGTTGATCTCAGTGTTGCCACGTATTCTAGTCGGGTTTGTTGCTGGTCTGGTTTTCTATACGTTTAGAAAAAAAACAAAGAATCAAACTTTTGGAATGGCCTTAGCAGCTGTTTTAGCTTCTCTTACGAATACAATCTTGGTACTAGGTTTTATTTATCTTTTTTACAAGGATGATTACGCGACAGCTATTAATGTGGACAGTTCAAATCTGATGTATGTCTTAGGTGGAGTTGTTTTGACAAACGGAATCGCAGAAGCATTAGCTGCAGGTATTTTAGGGCCGATTATTGCCAAACCGTTGTTGAAAATCTCGCCAACTAAGAAAAATAAATCCTTTTAGTCATCTAATAGTAATCATTTCGAAATGATTTGTCATCGACTTCAATGTTATACTAGTTTTTGTGGGAGAGGACATTTTTTTCCTAAACAGTGTGATAGAAATGGAGAGGTATTTACATGAAAGATCCTAAGAAACCAACACGAACGAATAATCGTTCTACAAACAATAAAGAGCAGAGCTTAACTCGAAAGATTACCATTGGTTTAGTGATCATTCTTATTTTGAGTTTGCTGTTCCTTGCATATACTATATTTGGCGGTGGTGGAGAAGAGGATGAAAATTCATTCTTAGATACTTCTAGTGAATCCAGCTCAATGCTTTCTGAAAGCAGCGAAGAAGAAACAAATAGTGAGAACAGTTCAGAAAGTGAGAGCTCACAATCTTCTGAATCAAGTTCTTCAGCATCAGAAAGCAGTGAAGAAGAATCATCAGATTCAGAATCTGAAGAACCTGATGACGAAGCAGCTTCTGGAGATTGGGATCCGGTTGGGACAGAACAATCTGGAGAACACACAACCAATTACTCTGAAGGTTCGCAAGACCGTATTGAAATCAAACGTGCTTCCTCTGTTGCCACAGGTATCAGTGAGGGCGACATGATTGAATGGTGGGTAGGAAATGCTGGAGATCAACAGGTCGAAACAGTTATTTCCAATAATGCTCAAACGGAAACGTACCAAGTTCTTTTACGTTGGGTAGACAATCAAGGATGGCAACCGGTTCAAGTAGAACCCTTAGCGGATAATCCATACAACTAAATCAGTCATAGCAAATAACCCCTCAGTTTGGAGTCCATAAACTTCATCTGAGGGTTTATTTTTATCCTTCCCCCAAAACTGACAGCAAAATCTGAGAGATTCTTCCCGCACTAATGAATGCTTGATTTCTTCCGATTAAAACTACAGTGTGATAAACTTGTTCTAAACAAACCAATTACAAACGTAAAAATAGAGTTGCTTGGAGGCTGGAAAAATGAAAAAGCAAACTGATTTTAGTGTAGTGGAAGAAATACTCCACAAAACAAAAGAAGAAGTCGCCAATATGCATCCGATCAACATCCTTTTAGCAGGAAAGACCGGTGTTGGAAAAAGTACGTTGATCAACAACGTCTTTAGAGAACGCCTAGCTGCTACAGGAGTTGGAAAACCGGTAACTCAACATTTGAGAAGAATTTCCAAAGAACATATTCCTATCGTATTGTATGATACCAAAGGACTCGAACTCAAAGAAGATACTCAGCAGACAGTCAAAAAAGAAATCTTTGACACTATCAAAAAAAGGAAAGAGTTGGGCGTTAAAGAAGCGATCCATGTAGCTTATTACTGCATCAATGCCAATTCTTCAAGGATTGAACAAATGGAGATCGACATGATTCGAGAACTAAGTGCTCATGTGCCTGTTATTATTGTTCTGACACAATCTATGGGAGAACCTGCAAAAGAGTTCAAATCATATATTGAAAACCTGAATTTGAACGTAGTCAGTGTGATCAATGTGATGGCTGAAGACTTTCGCATCACAGATGAATTGTCCATTCCTGCTTTCGGGCTAAATGAATTGATTCAAACGACTTTTGAAATCATACCGGAAGAAACTAAGGAAGCTTTTAATAATGCCCAGCAAGTTGACATTGCGTTGAAAGCCAAGTCAGCTCGCAATTGGGCAGTGAAGTATATTGTTTCGTCATTCGGTATCGGCTTTGTACCTATTCCTTTTTCAGATGCCTCTTTACTCGTTCCGATGCAAATAGGATTGCTGGCTCATATCACAGCTATATTTGGTATTTCCATGGATAAAGCCACGATCACTAGTTTAGTTGCTGCAATTGGCGGAACAGGCGGCGCTACATTTGCTGGTCGATACATCGTATCCAATATCGTCAAATTCATTCCTGGTGCAGGAACGATTGCTGGTGGAATCATCAGCGGGACCACAGCTTCAATGATGACTACTGCTCTAGCTATGAGCTATATTGAAGTATTGGCGGTCATCGCTAAAGGGGAAAAAGATGGCAAATATCCAGACTTGAAGAACATTGAAACGTTGATGCGAGAAAAATTTGAAGAACGACTGAAAAAAGGCGGTAAAGAAAAATCCATTGATTCTCTTTCCGACATTCAAACCGAAGATCCTCAACCAAAATCAAAGAAAAAATGGTGGCAACGAAAGAAATAATAGAAGGGTGACCCACATTATGCGGATATTTATCGGTATTGAATTAAGTTGTCCTGTCAAAGAAAAGTTGTTCGAATTGCAGCAGCAGATTCGTCCATATGTTGTCAAAGGTCATTTCACTTCTCTAATGAACTTCCATTTGACGCTGCAGTTCATTGGAGAAACACCCCATAGCGATATCTTAAGGTCAATTGTTTCGTCTGTAGCAGGAGATTCAAAACCTTTTGACCTTTCCTTAGATCATCTAGGTCAATTTCTCAAAAAGAATAAATCCATCTTATGGGCTGGTCCTGATTCTGATCAACAGTTAAATGAATTGTACGAAAAACTCCATCAACATTTTTTGCACCACCATTTAGAGATGGAAAAGAGGTCATATGCTCCTCACGTTACATTTGGCAGGAATATCGTACTCCTTGATTCTTTTGAGCAAATGAGACAAGAATTGAATTGGAAAGCTGTTCCTGTAACGATCGACAACATCACTTTATTTGAAAGTACTCGTATCCATGACCAGTTGGTCTATCGTCCAATTGCAAGATATCAAATAGGTCTCTAGGTGCGGGTGCGAAAAGACAGAAAAGAGGGGAGAATCATTTGTTAGAAAACATCCAACATTTTTTTTCAGAATATCAACCAAAAGCATTACACGTCAAAAGAGAATATGCTGTCCTGATCCCGATCATCATGGTGAAAGGATTTCCGCATATCTTATATGAGGTCCGCAGTCAGCATATTTCTCAACCAGGAGATACGTCTTTTCCAGGAGGTAAAGTAGAACTAGGAGAAAGCTATCAAGAGGCTGCCGTACGAGAAACGATAGAAGAATTGCAGATCCCAGGTGAATCCATCCAAGTTATCGGAGAAATGGATTTTATCGTCCAAAACAATTCTATTATCCATTCTTTTATAGGAGAAATTAAAGGGATCGATATCAAAGACATCGTTTGGAACGAAGAAGTGGCTGAAGTGTATACAGTTCCACTACGGTACTTCATGAAAAATGAGCCTGATTACTATTCGGTGGACATGATGATGAATTACCCTAAAGATTTCCCTTATGATCGTATTCCAAATGGGAAAAACTACAAATTCCGTCATGCGCGAAATCAGATTGCTTTTTACAATTTGGATGATCATTACTTATGGGGGTTCACCGCTTCATTGACACAACGATTGATCAGTTTAGTGAAAGAACACCATTTACTAGACAACTAAAGACACAAAAAAGTGAGGCGCACGATGCAGCCTCACTTTTTTTGTGTCTTCAGTTGATTAAAAAGGACCATATTGAATAGCGTTTGCGATCAATAAGAAAATCAGTCCGATAGTCAGCCAGATTCCCATCAATTTACCGATAAATTTCAACCAAGTATCATAAGAAACTTTAGCAATCGATAATTGTGCCATTAATACACCAGATGTCGGAATGATTGAATCCATAAAGCCATCTCCGAATTGGAAGGCCAGTACAGCCGTTTGTCTAGTGATACCAAGAGTATCAGCTAACGGAATCATAACTGGCATTGTAGCAGCTGCTTGTCCGCTGCCTGAAGGAATGAAGAAGTTAACGACGATTTGTGTAAGGTACATCCCCACAACAGCTAATGAGTCTGGTAACGAACTGATTACATTAGACAAACCATTGATTAACGTATCAATGATCAACCCATTTTCCATGACCACTAAAATAGAGCGAGCAACACCAACAACTAGGCCGGCAAAGACCATTTCTTTTGCTCCCACAACAAAAGACTCCGCAATTTCACTGGGTCTCATTCTGGAGATGAAACCCGTTAAAATTCCCATTCCTAAGAAGACTGAACCAATCTCTACAATAAACCAGCCATATTGGAATACACCGTAACCGATGATGGCAAATCCGCCGACAAATACAAGCAACGTTGCTAAATGGCGCTTAGTGAATGGAGGAAGGTCGTCGAAATTGATGGTCCCTTCCGTCACATGAGTGCCTTTTTTACGGTTGTACAACAAACTATTTTCTGGATTTTTTTTCACTTTTTCTGCATAACGCATCAAGTAAGCAGAAGTAACGATCCACAAGATCGCTAAAATAATTAACCGGAAACCGACTCCCGAGAATAAAGGCAATTCGGCAATTTCCTGAGCGACTCCGACAGAAAACGGGTTCATAAAACCAGCGAAGAAACCAATGGCTGCTCCCAGTGAAATCATCCCCAAACCAACTAAGGCATCGTACCCTAATGCTAAAGCAAGTGCGACTCCAATGGGAATAAATACAATCGTTTCTTCAGAAAGCCCCATTGTAGATCCTAAAATACCAAACACTAAAATCAAAATAGGGATGACCCATTTTTCTTTTCCTTGTAATTTTTTAACCAGCAAGCTGATCCCCGAACTGATCATTCCTGAATCGGTAATCAGTTGAAAAGCACCACCTACAATAAATAAGAAAAAGATAATGTCAGCTGTCTCTGTCATTCCCGTTGGAATAGACTTTAATACATCAAATAAACCTTGTGGGTTAGAATCCACTACTGTATAGGAATTCGGAATAACAACTGTCCGTCCATTCACCTCAGTTCGTTCAAATTGCCCTGCAGGCAACACATACGTTAGAATCGCCATCACAATTGTAAAAGCTATCAGCGTTACAAATGTGTGAGGGATTCTAGACCTTTTTTGTTTCTCCATGGTAAATCCTCCTAATCATTTCTTGAAACGAAATACTACTAAATAAAATGTATTCCCTTGAGTACAGAAGCAGAGTAAGCTCTTAAAAAACGCAAAAAGACTATGAGCAAAAGGGCCCATAGTCTTTTCCGTTATACTATACCTTCTGCCCGCAATATGAAGAGCTCTCCTAAAAACAAATTTGGGCAATTTGTTCAGGCAGTGTTACGCTTATTTAGCGTAACCCCAGTACATCTGCACTTCGGCGATAATTCCTTTCAGAAAACCCTACTCTTAATTACCGCAGCCTCTACATCACATTGAATAATATTCAGTTTCTTAACCGCTACAAACTATACAGGATTCACTTTATAATTGCAATATTTTAGGGGAAATTCTAAGAAAAAGGGCATTTTTTAATTCAATGCAAAAAATTATTTGAATAAAATCTCACTATTTTGAAAAGATTAGTGTAGACTAAGAATAAATGAATAGGAGGCGTGAAAGGTGTTTTCATTATTTATTCTCATGCTTGAAAGAGGCGGTCTAATTATTATTCTGGCTTATTTGCTGATCAATATTCCTTATTTTAAAAATATTTTGACAAATCGCTCTCGGATGAGTTCGAAGCTCAAATTAATTGTGATGTTTAGTGTATTTGCTTTTATTTCTAATTACACGGGTGTGGAGATCAATCAAGACGAAATGATCGTCAATCAATTTGTCACACAATTATCTGCAAATTCTGCTCTAGCTAATACACGTGTATTAACGATTGGTGTATCTGGATTGATCGGCGGCTCATCCGTCGGTATTATTGTCGGTCTTGTTTCAGCTGTCGTCCGCTTCTTCCAAGGTGGAGGCGATGTTCACATTTATATCTTGTCTTCAGTACTGATTGGATTGTTTTCCGGTTATTTCGGTAGCCGATCCATCCAAAAGAACACTTACCCAACTGCTTATGAAGGCTTGGTGTTAGGATTTATGATGGAACTGATCCAAATGGGGTGTATTTTCTTATTGGGAAGCGATTACGCCGAATCGTGGAGCTTGATTCGGTTCATTGCTTTGCCCATGATGCTGACGAACAGTATCGGTACAGGTATTTTTCTCTCCATTATTGAAACGACTCTTCACCAAGAAGAACAGACAAAAGCCGTCCAGACTCATGATGTGCTGCAGCTGGCAAATCAAACGATGCCTTACTTTCGTTCCGGATTGAATGAAGAATCGTGTGAAAAAGCTGCTCGAACGATCCAACAATTTATGAAAGTGGACGCTGTGAGCATTACCAATCAAGAAAGGATTTTGGCCCATGTAGGAGCAGCTAGCGACCATCACATTCCTTCTCTTGAGATATTGACCGACTTGTCGAAAAAAGTTTTGCATACCGGAAAGGTCAGTGAAGCCCATTCTCAAGAAGAGATCGGGTGCAATCATATGGGCTGTCCATTAGAAGCAGCAATCGTGATCCCGTTAAAATCCAAACAGAAAACCATCGGGACCTTAAAAATGTACTTTACAGATAAAACACAACTTACCTTTGTCGAGCGTCAATTGGCAGAGGGATTAGGCAATATTTTCTCCCAACAAATCGAATTGGGAGAAGTTGAATGGCAAAGCAAATTATTGCAAGATGCTGAGATCAAATCGCTTCAATCACAAGTCAATCCGCATTTTTTCTTTAACACGATCAATACTATATCCGCGTTGATCCGTATAGACAGCGAAAAAGCCCGCTCGCTGCTGCTTCAGTTGAGTCAATTTTTCCGTTCTAATTTAACGGGAGCTCGAACCAATTTGATTCCTTTGACGAAAGAACTGCAACAAGTAGAAGCCTTCCAACGCTTAGAAGAAGCCCGCTTTCCTGAACGCTATCAACTAGAGGTCCATTACGATAATGGATTGGAACAAGTCTTGCTGCCGCCTTTTTTGATTCAAGTATTAGTAGAAAACGCCTATCGACATGCTTTTAAAGGGCGAAAAAAAGGAAATCAAGTGGTAGTGGCTATCCGCAATCAAGGAGATGCCATTCAAATCAGTGTGCAAGACAATGGAGTGGGCATCGATCCAGAGGTTTTGGACAAATTAGGCAACGAAATCGTATCTTCAAATAAAGGTTCGGGTTCAGCCATCGAGAATCTGAATAAGCGATTGATCAGTTTATTTGGAGAAAATGCTCACTTACGTTTTGATTCTACTGAGACTGGGACGACTGTATCTTGTATTATACGTCGAAATGACTTAGAGGAGGAAAAGAATGCATACCTTAATCGTTGATGATGAGCCTTTAGCCAGAAATGAGCTGGCTTATTTATTAAAACCGCTTCCTGAAATCTCGTCTATCAAAGAAGCGGATTCTATAGAAGAAGCGATCAGTGTTTTGATCGATCAGCGGATTGACTTGATATTTTTGGACATCCATTTAACAGAAGAGAGCGGATTGACGTTAGCTAATAAATTAAACCTGCTTCAACATCCGCCGATCATTATTTTTGCGACGGCTTATGATGAATATGCCTTGCAAGCCTTTGAGTTGAATGCGAGGGATTATGTTCTTAAACCTTTTTCATTGGACCGGATCCAAAAAGCCGTCCAAAAAGCGCATCAAAGTTTTTTAGCAACTACTGCTCAAATTTCATCTAATACTCCAGAAGCAGCAAGAGAAGATACGATACCTGTCCAGATAGAAGAACGGATCATCTTAGTGAAAGTTCAATTGATCATCGCGATCAGTATCAACAACAGGGAATTAAATCTTCATACAGAAGAAGGAACCTATACTCTACATGGAACATTGAATGCCTGGGAAGAAAAGTTATCTTCTGATTCATCTTTTATCCGAGTACATCGTTCGTTTATTGTAAATCAATCGAAAATAAAAGAGATCCAACCTTGGTTTAACCATACGTATCAATTGACAATGGAGAATCAGTTAAAAGTTCCCGTAAGTCGTTCGTATATGAAACCCTTTAAGGAAAAAATCGGATTATAAATATGAAATTCAGAACTGCAGGCGTGCATCTCAGCCTGCAGTTCTGTCATTTCAGTAAAAAACAGACCAATTTCCGTAAAATACAAGTAAAATAATCTTGTAAATTGAAAGGGTATTCATAAAAGGAGGAGAACAAATGGTTACGTTAATTGGCGGGATCATCTTATTAGTTTTAGGGTATTTTACGTATGGGAAATACATTGAGAAAAATTTCTCGATCGATCCGGATCGTAAAACACCGGCAGAGGTGCTAAAAGACGGGTATGACTTTGTACCGATGTCAAAAGGGAAAAACGCTATTATTGAATTATTGAACATCGCAGGAACCGGACCGATATTTGGACCGATCATGGGAGCATTATACGGACCCGTAGCTTATATCTGGATCATTGTGGGGTGTATTTTTGCTGGAGCTGTACATGATTATATGTTAGGGATGATCTCTCTAAGAAATAACGGGGCTCATTTGCCGGAATTGGCCAGCAAATACTTAGGTAAACCCGTTAAACATGTGGTCAATATTTTTACTATGTTGTTATTGATGCTGGTAGGGACCGTTTTTGTCACTTCGCCAGCCAACTTGATTGATAGCATCACACCAAGCTGGCTAGGTCTAAGTGTGATTGTTATACTGATCTTCGTCTATTACATTATTTCAACTGTCTTACCGATCGATAAAGCCTTAGGGAAAGTTTATCCTTGGTTTGGCGCTATTTTGATCATCAGTACAATCGCGATTGGAATCAGCTTATTGTTTAGCGGTTATTCCATTCCAAATCTGACTCCAAGTACCTTACAAAACTTCCATCCAGGCGGTTTAGCTATTTTTCCAGCTATTTTCTTTACGATCTCATGCGGAGCATTATCTGGTTTCCATGCTACACAAGCTCCTATGGTTTCTAGAACCAGCACAAATGAAAGAGAAGGGCGCTTTACGTTTTACGGAATGATGATTGCTGAAGGAGTCATTGCTATGATCTGGGCAGCAGCCTCTATGAGTTTATTTGACGGTCAGACTTTGAGCCAAATGATTGATGCCGGTACAGCTTCACTAGTCGTTAATGAAGTGTCTATTATGCTGCTTGGAAATCTCTTTGGGACCATTGCGATCATTGGTGTTATCGTATTACCGATATCATCCGGTCTGTCAGCATTTAGAAGTTTGCGTACGATATTAGCTGATTACCTCAATATTAAACAAGATACCATTAAAAAAATATTGATGGTCACTATCCCGTTGTATCTCATTTCTTTTATCTTGACAAATGTCGATTTTAATATGTTGTGGAGATACTTTAACTGGGCAAACCAAGTGACAGCTGTTATTTCCTTATTGGTTTCTACACGTTATTTATATTTAAAAGGAAAAAATTATTTTGTCACCTTGGTGCCAGGAACTTTTATGTTATATGCAGTAGTCGTTTATATCTTAAGCGAACCGATTGGATTCCGAATGGGGCTGACTACTATGACTTTCATTGTTGCTTTAGTGGTCTCTATAGGAATTTTAGTGTTATTCTGGACCTCAGGTAAAAAACAAAAAGTTACTGTTGATCCAGATGGAGAACTGATCAATGATCAATTGCCCATTGGAACGTTTTCTTCAGAAAGTGTTTAACGAGTAAAAAGAGAAGGACTGTAAAAGAAGTTAGAGGACTAAGACCTTTAACTTCTTTTTTTCTGCCTTTACTGTTACCATCATTGTAGTATCATCAATTGATAAATCGATTAATTAATTTATTCACTAACTTTCGGGTGTATGTGATAAAATGTTGCTAAAATATTCTAAAAATGGTATAATAAAATTGTGAAACGATGAACTATATAAAAATGAAAATTTAGAGGAGTGTTGAACATGCAAAAAGAAATGACTGCTTTACAATTGTTTTTCCGTAACGGAGATATTTTAGTTGTCAATCGTGAAGTGATTGGGGATTTATGGATCAAACAGGTAACGACTTCTTATGGCAGAATCAACGGCAGTGATTTTCAAGAAATTCATCCTTGTCAGTCGTTTAAAATTGAATTGTTGCCGGAAGCTGACCGTGTAGATGCTGAAAATATCAACTATGGCGGCTTGGAATCAGGAATGTTTGAACGCATTAAAAAATACTCAGACATTGAAACAATGGATATTTTGTATATAGATCCAACCGATACGTCTTCAGAGGTCATTCAGTCAGAACGCATTTATTTCCCTTACGAAGCACAAGATCCAGATGGCTTAGACAACAAACATCAGTCAACGCAAATGGGTGCAGACGGTCACTTGTATGTCTTAATCGATCCCGAAAAAACAGTCACAGAAGTTTTCTCCCAACTCCCTTAAAACTAAAAACTTTGCTCAAGAACAAAAACTGTTCTTGAGTTTTTTTGCTCTCTGTCATAAGATTCAACTTAAAGGGCATCTTAGCAAATGATGCCTTTTAAGTTGAATCTTATGATATAATCAATTAAAGAGGTGAACAGATGACAAAACAATTGGAAAAAAATCCGTATGCAGCCATCATAGGCGACATCAAAGACTCCCGCAATATTGCCGATCGAAAAGAAGTTCAAGAAAAGTTTCGGTCTACTTTGCAACATATCAATCAGAAATATGCGGATGACATTGCTTCTCAGTTTATGATTACTTTAGGAGACAGCTTTCAAGGCCTGCTAAAAAACAAACAGACGATTATGAGTATTGTTTTTGAAATTGAATTGGCCATGTCTCCTATTGAATTGCGCTTCGGCATCGGTCTTGGAGACATCAGCACCACGATCCAACGAGAAAATTCAATGGAGATGGACGGTCCAGCTTATCATCGGGCACGGCAAATGATTGAAACGATCGAAGCCAATGAAAATAAATATACCCGAAGTGAAACCAACATGATGATTTGTTCTGGTACTGATTCTTTACAAACAGATCAATTGTTGAATACTATTCTATCTCTGGCCACAGCTTTAAAATCAAAGTGGTCAGATCGTCAAAAAGAAGTGATGTATACTTATTTCACACATAGTGAGAATCAATATAAAACAGCTGAAGCATTAGGTATTGGTCAATCCAGCGTCAACAAAGCGCTGAATACAGCAAAATATTATACTTATAAAACAGCATTGACGGATACCAGTCTGTTTCTAAGCCAAAATACTCGGGAGGATGATTAGTTGAATCAGGAAGTTTTGTTAACTTTATTTATTGGACATGTTCTGGGCGACTTTTACTTTCAATCATCTACGTTGGCCAGAGACAAAGAATATTCAGGTAAAAAATTATGGCTACATTGTTTAGGATATTTGATCACTATGGTAGGCGTAACGCTTCCGTTTTTTGGATGGTCTTTAGTTAAAATCGCCTTATGGGTCTCCACGCTGCATTTTTTGATTGATGGATCGAAATTTTTGGCTCATCGCAAATATCCAATTGAAAAAGGTAAAGATACATTCGTTTATCTGATAGACCAAGGCTTACATATTCTGGTCTTGTTGACGGTCGGTGTCTATCTTAGCCTTTCTTCCATAACGATCCTTCCTTTTTCAGTAGTAGAGTCTGTAATAGCAGAGCTAGGGTGGACCTTGGAAAGTCTGTTGTCTTGGGTGTTGATTCTATTAGTCTTGATGCAGCCATGCAGTATCACCATCAAGAAAGTATTGAATTACTACCGGCCGACGAGTGAAGAGCATGTGGATGAAGGTATCCCTAATGCTGGTGCACTGATAGGGGTTTTTGAACGGGTCTTTATCCTATTGATGTTGTATGCCAACCAGTTTACTGCTATAGGATTTGTTTTGACCGCGAAGTCGATTGCACGATACAATAAAATTTCAGAGAATCCTCAATTTGCCGAGTATTATTTATTGGGAACGTTATTGAGTACCTTATTGATCATCATCAGCTATTTTTTCATTTTCTAAAGATGTGCATATTAATGAATCATTATCTAAGATTCGCTTTTTAGCGAATCTTTTTTAGTTAGATAGGATAAAATACTGAGCAAGAAAAATTTAAATGGTATACTATTCATACAGAACAAAAACACCTATTGTGGGAAAAGGAGAATTTTATGGCATTCAAAAAAATCGATACACAAGAGTTACCGGATATTCAGTCTGTAGGAACAATTTATGAACATGCAGAAACAGGAGCAAAAGTTCTTTATTTAGCCAATGACGATCCCAACAAGGCTTTTACAATCGGATTCAAAACACCTCCATACAACGATAACGGAATTGCGCACATTATCGAACATTCCGTATTGAATGGATCTAAAAAGTACCCTTCAAAAGAACCGTTTGTTGAGTTGATAAAGGGGTCACTAAATACATTTGTCAATGCTATGACTTTTTCAGATAAGACAATCTATCCAGTGGCATCGACCAACCAAAAAGATTACATGCATTTAATAAGCGTTTACTTAGATGCGGTCTTTAAACCAAACTTTTACGAAAATGCACAAATATTAGCGCAAGAAGGTTGGCATTACCATTTAGAAGCTGCTGATGATGAGTTGATCTATAAAGGTGTGGTGTACAATGAAATGAAAGGAGCGACTGCTTCTCCGGAAAGACAAGTACAGCATCATTTAACGCGACAATTGTATCCAAACAGTGTGTACCGTCATGAATCTGGTGGAGACCCCAAAGCGATACCTAGTTTGACACAAGAGGAATTTACCGCTTTCCATCAACAGTATTATCATCCCAGCAATTCTCTTACCGTGTTATATGGAGACATTGATGAAGTAGAGGTCTTTGGTGCACTGGAAGAGTATTTCAGTGGGTTAGAGAAACAAACAAAAGCCGTTGATTTGTCTTTTGAAGTGATTGTTCCTGATGAAGATGTATTTAAAGCTACTTATTCCATAACGGCAGGAGATGATCCGGAAGGAAAAGATTATCTGGCTTTAGGGTGGCATGTGGCTGAACCGAGTGATGTATTGGATATGTATGGATTAGAGGTAGTAGAAGAGATTTTATTGGGCAGTAATCAATCGCCATTAAAAAAAGCGTTATTAGATGCGGATATTGGTGGAGACATTGTAGGCGGATTAGCGGATTTTGGTTATCCGACAGCATTTATGATCACGGCTAAGTATTCAGATACTGCTAAAATGAATCAGTTCAAACAAGTAGTACAAGAAACATTAGAGTCACTGACAACTGAAGGAATTGATGTAGAGCTGATTGATGCAGCATTAAACAAAATTGCCTTTCAGACTAAAGAAGCGGCTATTTCAGAAGACAGCCCGCGCGGTGTTATTTACGCTATCAACGCCTATCGTTCGTGGTTATATGATAAGAGCCCTTATGTGAACTTACAATTTTCAGACTATTTGAAAGAATTGGGAGAATTAGCCGGCAAAGGGTATTTTGAACAATTGATCAAAGATAAATTGTTGAACAATCCGTTAAAGACAGCGGTAATGTTAGAAGCTGAGCCTGGGAAGAGTGATCGATTAGAAGCAGAAGCTCATGCACAGTTGCAAGCGTATAAAGCAGAGTTGTCGGATGAAGAAGTTTCTGCTCTCATTGAACAGACTCAAGCGTTGATTGAACGTCAAGAAACACCAGATAAACCGGAAGAGTTGACTAAAATTCCAACGTTGATGAAGGAAGATCTCAGTACACATGTAGAAAAATATCCACTGACGGAAACGTCCTTTGACAAAGAAACCCGTTTTTATCATGCGGAACAATTTACCTCAGGGATCGATTATGTGAGTTTGTATATCGATTTGAAGGATGTTTCTGCTGATGAATATCGATGGTTGAGTTTAGTGAGCCATTTGGTAGGTAAACTAGCGACTAAAACATACAATGCAGCAACATTGCAACGTCAAATAGACTTGCATACAGGTGGTATTTACGGAACTATCGCGGTATTTGAAGATCAAACAGGAGAATTAAAGCCTTACTTTATTTTGCGTGGAAAAGCGTTAGAGTCATCCCTGGAAGAGCTGGTCTTATTGATGCAAGAGATCATGTGCCATACGCAGACTGAAGATAACGGCGAAATATTAAAAACTACACAGCAATTGATTTCTCAATTTGAACGCCGGATCAATTCCAGTTCTCACGTATTGGCAGCAAACCGTGCGTTGAGTCAACTAAAACCATCAGCTAAATTAAATGAATTGATCAGTGGAATAGACCAATTTCAGTTCTTAAAAGAGATTCGTGCTGATTTGCAATCGGATAAAGCGAAAGATGTAAAAGAACGCATCACTCAAACCTTTAGTCGCCTGCTGAATAAAAATCGGTTGAATATTCTATGTGTCGGGGAACAAGACCGCGAAAACCTAGTTAAAGAAAAACTGCAAACAGCTTTCTCTGGGCTGCCAAGTGCTGAATTAGGTGAACCGGCAGACATTACACCAGGGGCCAAACAAAATGAAGCCTATGTCACAGCTCAAGATGTGAACTATGTGGCTATAGCATCAAATGCTGGTGATGTATTGGATTACAGCGGTGCTGCAAAAGTTTTGGCTACGACGATTCGTTACAGTTATTTGTGGAATGAGATTCGGGTGAAAGGCGGGGCATATGGATCGCTGTACAACCACCAAAGAAATGGTCAATTTGCCTTGAGTTCTTACCGTGATCCGAATATTCGTAAAACGATAGAGGCTTATAAAGGCCTGCCAGATTATGTGGCGCGAATAGACTTGTCTGACAGCGAGTTGTTGAAATACATTATCGGAACGATCAGCCCAATGGAACAACCGAAATCTGCTTTCACTAAAGGATTAACTGCCTTTAATCGCTTAAAATCGGGGGTTACTCGCGAAGAATTGATGCATTTGAAAGAAGCGATCTTAGAGGTTGACTCAAAAGCACTCGCAGGTCTTCACAAAGATGTAGCGAGTGTACTGGACGATAGCACGATGGTCGTAATCGGTAATAAAGCGCAAATTGAAACTGAAAATGACTTATTTGATAAAATGTATGAGCTGTATTAAACTGCTGAAAACATACACAATCACTCATAATGAGAAAAGCTAAGATGTATGGGTGAAAGGAGGACATAGAATGAACGTTATCACACCAAAAGAAGTAGCCTCGTTAATGGAAGACGAAAAAGAAGTATCTATCATAGATGTACGTGAAGCTGATGAAGTAGCTTCAGGAGCTATCCCAGGAATCAAACACATTCCTTTAGGAGAATTAGACGAACGCAAAGAAGAACTCGATAAAACAAAAGAACACATTCTTGTTTGCCGGTCTGGAAAACGTAGTGCCGCAGCTTGTAATCAATTAGCAGCTGAAGGGTACACGGTTAAAAATATGACTGGCGGAATGAACGAGTGGGGCGGAAGAGTAGAATAGAAGAGGGTTTTAAAAGGTCCGTGAAGCAGAGTACTGAATCAACTATTCAGTACTCTTTTTCTATTTAAAAGCGTGCATGTACAATAAATCTCGCTTAAAAATGCAGCAATATTAAAAAGAATAAAATGTATGTGTAAAATAGTTCTCGAGAGCCAATAATTTTACTGGAAAAAAGAAAGAAGGCACTTTATCATAAATGTATGCTTTGCAGGGCAAATACATAAATGAAAGAGGCCTTCTTATGGATAAGATTA
>NZ_JBGQQW010000019.1:0-64057 GCF_045528485.1 Desemzia sp. FAM 23990 | reverse complement strand
TATCTCCAGATAGTTACTATTTAAAACAAAAGCATGTTATATAAAATTGAACCGCCGTATACCGAACGGTACGTACGGTGGTGTGAGAGGACGGTAAATAAATTAATTATTTACCTCCTACTCGATTATTTTTCTTGATGGGCGTCAATTTTTTTGTGGTGAGAGAACTATATACTAAATGTAGTAAATAAAAAATAAAACAGATAAAGGGGAAAAATGTATTGGCTAAACATACCCATCATGAAATAGGCGACCACACAGCATGTATCCGCTTGGTTCCAATATTCAATCATTTAGAAGATAGCGCGATGGATCGCATTGCGGAAAAGGCCCACACGAACCACTATCAAAAAGGGGAATTCCTATTTAGAGCGCAAGAAAGAGAGGATACTTTGTATATTGTAAATCGTGGAAAAGTTCGTATCTATCGGTTGGCTGACTCTGGCAAAGAACAGCTGGTACGTATCTTGAATCCCGGTGATTTTACTGGAGAATGGACTTTATTCAACCCACATGCAGTGCACGAGGAATATGCCGAAGCGACCCGGGATACCGTTGTCTGTATGATTCAGCAAAAGGATGTCCAGGATTTTCTGGAACAGTACCCCGTTATTTCTCTAAAACTGCTGGCTGAAATGTCCAAGCGGTTAGAAAATTCCGAACGCCAAACCACACAAGTGGCGGTAGAGCATGTAACGACCCGTTTGGTTTTATTTTTAGCAGAAAATGTGGAACTTGAAATGGGCAACTCTCCAACCATCACTCTTCCGATGGCGAAAAAGGATATTGCTTCCTATTTAGGAACTACACCTGAGACTATCAGCCGTAAATTTACGGAACTAGAAGATGAGGGATTGATTCAACAGCTGCCTGGTAAAAAGATCAAGATCCATGATTTAGATGATTTATTGCTTTACAGCGAATAGATGAGGGCTTATGTATAAGGAAGGCTTTTGAAAGAAGTTCTGTCTTTCCTCATTATAAAAGCGGGACAGAACTCAGTGCCTGTGCTTCCGCTTTATCGGCTTTTGCTTTTTTGGAAAAACGACCTTCATTCATTGGATAAATAAGGAGGGGTTAGTGTGCAACATTTTTTGGTGATGCTTGTTATCACGTTGTCAGCAGCAGGCGCATTTTTGTTCAGCGGGAACACAATTGATGGAATCGAGGCATCCAGCTATGTTGAGACCGATAGAGAAGCTGTGGAAAGGGAGCAAAACGATCAGTACACAGACAACAGCCATTTGGAAAAAAAGGAGGAGCCTGTAGAAAGAGGCAGTATAGTTGGAAAAGGGAAAGTGATGTATTACGAAGCGCGTAACAAAAGAGATAGAAGTATCATCACTGATTGGCTTCCACGAAGCTTGACCGGAACCTTATTCATCGCCATCATGCTTGGGTTCACGCAAAAAATAGACGAAATGGAGCAAATATAATGGGATTTGTATTAGGCGTTTTGAACCCCCATGCGGTGGAATTGGGTTCATTTGTGATCCACTGGTATGGAGTGATCATTGCGACCGCCATGTTAGTGGCTGTCCACTTGAGTACCCATGAAGCGAAGAAGAAAGGGCTTGAAGAGGACATCATCATTGACCTGGCTTTATGGGCAATACCGATTGGATTTATCGGTGCGCGGCTTTATTATGTATTGTTTGAACTGGATTATTATCTGCAGAATCTAGGGGAAATCGTTGCGATTTGGAATGGCGGCATTGCGATTTATGGCGGTTTGATTGCTGGAGGACTGGCGCTAGTGGGATATGCGAAGAAAAAAGATCTTTCTTTGGCACTCATTTTGGATATTTTAGCCCCTAATGTATTATTAGCTCAATCCATCGGGCGTTGGGGCAACTTTATGAATCAAGAAGCACATGGGGGACCAGTGACTCGTCAGTTCTTAGAAGATCTCTATTTGCCCAAATTTATCATCGAACAAATGCGCATTAATGGCATCTACTACCACCCGACCTTTTTGTATGAGTCATTATGGAGCTTGTTGGGATTTGTCTTGATTATTGCATTGCGGAACCGGAAACAACTGTTGCGCCGAGGAGAAGTTGCCCTGAGTTACGTGCTGTGGTATTCAGTGGGCAGGTTCTTCATCGAAGGTATGAGAACGGATAGTTTATGGATTGGGGATTGGATTCGCGTTTCGCAAGCTTTATCTCTTGCCTTGTTCATTGGAGCGATCATTGTCTGGGTTGTGCGCAGACAAAGTTATCCGCCGATTCCTTATTACGCTGATGGAAAGAAAGCTGTGAAACCAGCACATTAAATAGAAAAGCAAAAAGAAAGGCAAAACTTGATGGGTGTCAAGTTCCATTTGTCAAAAGTGGGCTATACTACAGTTGTAAAGAGGTAAAGGCATGATATTGCCGATAAAATAAAACACACAAAGGAGAAATGAATCATGGAAAAAGCTGTATTGCAATTAGAAGCGTTGTCTTGTCCAAGTTGTATGCAAAAAATCGAGGCTGCCGTAAAATCGGTCAATGGAGTAGATAAAAACAGCATTAAAGTGTTGTTCAACTCCAGCAAAGTCAAAACGGATTTTGATGCAGCCGTCACATCGATTGAAGGTATTCAACAAGCCATCGAAAATGTAGGTTATCCGGTGCTGAAGACAAAAGTCAAAGCCGGCTAACCCAAATTTACTGCATAGAAAGAAAAATAGGAGGCAATTAAATGAATCAAGAATCGTGGTTACCAACGTTGCTGACAGATACACCAGAAGAAGGTTATAACTTAGCGGTTAAATTGGCACGTAAAGCGGTTGGGATGACCCAGCCAGATGCAGAAGTACGTAAAGCATTGCGTCCCGTCTATGCAAATAATGCGGACAGTCTGACCTTTGCTTCTCAGGTTGTAGCCATTAATTTTCAAACTGTCGCTGCAGCTAACGATTACTGGAAAAATTAGATACTGAATTGCTACCGAAGTATGGGCAATCCTGGAAAAAGAGCCATTTTCCGGGATTGCTTTTTTGGTGCTATCAGCTTTGAGCGGATCAGAAAATCTTTCTTTCCCAAACATGATAGCTATCAAGTTTTATCTGCTGAAAAGCCTCTATAGTAATCAGTGAAAGAGGAGAAAGCATTCAAATTGAAAAATGAAATCATTTTTCAAAACTTGACGGCAGTCAATTTATTGCTGAAGCACTTATCTTATACTAAAGACATCAAGAACAACACTAATAAATGTGGAGGGAAAAATCATGCAACAATATATATTAAGCAAGAAAAACAGCATTACCGTCATCAGTGGATTGCTAATCGCATTAGGGTTCTTCAGTCACTTTGTTTTAGGAAATGTCGCTCTTTCTGAGTGGTCTTTGATCATCGCATCTATCTTCGGGATTGCACCTATTGCTATTCAAGCGGTTCAAGCGATGAAAGTGAAAGTCATCAGTATTGATGTGTTGGTCAGTATCGCAGCGATTGGAGCACTCTTCATTCAAAACTATGAAGAATCTGCTATTGTCACGTTCTTGTTCTTATTCGGACACTACTTGGAGCAACGGACATTGAATCAAACACGTTCTGCTATCAAAGAATTGACTGAAATGGCACCCGAAAGCGCCTTGAAACAAATGGACAATGGTGAATTTGAAGAAGTCGAAGTAGACGATGTCGATGAGGGAGATATTCTACTCGTTAAAACCGGCGCTAAAGTACCAGTCGATGGTACCGTGATTTCAGGCGATGGCCATATCAATGAAGCTAGTATTACCGGGGAATCAGTACCCGTCAACAAAACAACTGCTGCAGAGGTTTTTGCGGGAACTATTTTAGAGAATGGTACACTTCAAATTCGAGCAGATCGTGTTGGGGAAGACACCACATTTGGGAAAATCATTGAACTTGTGGAAGAAGCGCAAGATTCTAAGTCTGAAGCCGAACGCTTTATTGACCGCTTTTCCAAATATTATACACCAGCCGTTTTAGTTTTAGCGTTTATTGTTTGGTTGGTCAGTCAAAATGCTGAATTAGCTATCACGATCTTAGTTCTCGGCTGCCCAGGGGCTTTGGTTATCGGGGTTCCTGTTTCAAATGTTGCCGGTATCGGAAATGGTGCTCGTAATGGGGTCCTTTTAAAAGGCAGCGAAGTCATCCATGATTTCAGCAAAGTGGATGCGATTGTATTTGACAAGACAGGTACGTTAACTGTTGGAAACCCAACCGTTGCAGCGACAGAAATGTATGAAACAGATTCAGCAGCAACGCTTGGCTATTTGGCAAGTGTGGAGCGCGAATCCGATCATCCCTTAGCAAAAGCTGTCTTACAGCAGATTGGCGAAACAAACTTTTCTCCTGTTGAAGAAACAGAAGTCGTGAAAGGCGGCGGGATCGTTGCGAGTGTAGCTGGACATAGAGTGGCTGTTGGGAATGTAGCCTTGATGGAAAAAGAAAAAGTCACGCTCAGCAAAAAAGCTCAAAAAGATTTCAAACGGTTTGAACAACAAGGAAATTCTCTTGTTTTGACAGCGGTCGACGGCGAATTGAAAGTACTGATGGGAATTCGCGACCAAGTCCGTCCGGGAGTAAAAGCTAATTTGCAAGAATTGAAGGATTTAGGTGTTAAAAACCTGGTCGTTCTTTCAGGAGACAATCAAGGAACCGTCGATGTCGTAGCGAGTGAACTGGGATTGACCGAAGCACACGGACATATGCTGCCGGAAGACAAATCTGCTTACATCGGAAAACTTCAACAACAAGGTCAAATCGTGGCCTTTGTCGGAGATGGCGTCAACGATAGTCCGTCCTTAGCTCTAGCCGACATTGGTATCGCAATGGGCAGTGGAACAGACGTAGCGATTGAAACATCCGATGTGGTTTTAATGAACTCGGACTTCAGCCATTTGCCACATGCATTAGGCTTAGTAAAAGCTACCGCAAGCAATATGAAACAAAATATCGTGATTGCAGTCGGAGTAGTATTAGTCTTATTGGCTAGCGTTTTCTTTAGTGAGTGGATGAATATGTCCATCGGAATGCTGGTTCATGAAGGTAGCATCTTAGTGGTTATCTTCAATGCGATGAGATTGATGAAATACAAGTTGAAAGGTCGAAAAGAACAAAAAGAAGTGTCAGCACCAGCAGAGACAGTAAAAGTATCTTAAGAGTAAACTAGAAGAGAGCGGGACAAAAGCCGTTTTGACCACTGAATATAAGCCGGCCATCCAATATGAGATGTTTTTCCTCATAATGGGTGGCCGGCTTATAGGCATGTGGTCAGACTTTTGGAGCACGTTTAAAAACACCCGCTTATTATTAAAGTACTATTGTCCCAGCCTCTCTTTCCTACGTTTAGTCAAATGAACGTTTCTACACAGCAATTGTTTCTTTTAATCCAACTTCTTAACAGTAACTTCCTTTTGTAATTTGCGGGCATCTTTAATGTTGAAGGTTGTACTGTCATTGTATTGGACCTGGTTGGCTGCACAAGCGCTGGCTAGGGATAAGCATTCTGTCAACGGTTTGCTGAGTGAAAGACTGGCTAAAAACGTACCGACAAAGCAATCACCGGCGCCTGTGTCGTTGACCAGTTCCACAGTAGGAACGCTGACTTGATGCACTTCGCCTGCATGGCTGCAGACGCTGCCGTCTTTTCCTAGGGAAACAATGACGTAATCGACTTTTTTAGACAGCTCTTTGATGTGGTCTAAAAAGTTGTCGCCAGAAGGGATCAACTCTTCTATTTCAAATCGATTCGGTTTGATAAAATCGACCCCTATTTCAACGGCTTTCTTTAAAGCTTCTCCTGATAGATCACAAGCAATAAAACACCCGATTTTCTTTAATCGCTTCACTAAATCTTCCAGATCGCGCAGTTCAAATCCGGGAGGCAATGAGCCGGCTATCAATACCATGTCTTCCTCTTGGACCTTTTTCTCTATTTGTTCATAGAGCAGTTCGATATCATAATCCGTGATGTTAAAGCCTTTTTCCGTAATCAAGATGCTGCCGCCAATACCTTCTTCTAAAATGACGTAGCTTTCTCTTGTCGGTTTGCCGTATACTTCCACAAAATCATAAATGATGCCTTTATCCGAAAGAATCTTTTCTAATTTGCTGGCATTAATAGTTCCCGAAAAGCCGAGCGCTTGGTTCTTAACACCTAACTGATTCATGGCATAAGAACCGTGATGGCCTTTGCCGCCAATATCATAAGCCACTTTGCGAAGACGATTATTTTTTCCTTTGGTGAGAGTTCCTTCAAGAAATAGCAGCCGATCGATGGTAGGATTTAAAGTAATGGTATAAATCATGTGGACAACCCCTTTCATTTCGTTGGTTCTGTCATTATTGTAGCACTTATGCAACTGCTATACAGTTATTTGTCTTCGGAGACAAGAATAGTATCGTCTCAAATTAAAGGAACGCACTTTTTTATTTACTTGCTAAGCTGTTTATTATATGATTAAACTCGTTGATTTAGGGAAAAAGCTGTTAACAGCTTAGAATATTGGAGGATCAGTATGAAGAATAAAATTACTTCCTATTTTGAACTTGAGGAATTACATACAACAGTAAGGCGAGAGATATTAGCTGGATTCACGACGTTTATTTCAATGGCGTATATATTATTTGTGAACCCGACCGTCTTGGGAGCGTCTGGTATGAATGAAGGAGCCGTTTTTACCGCAACGGCTTTAGCCAGTGCTTTGGGATGTGTCTTAATGGGAGTGTTGGCACGTTATCCGATTGCAACAGCACCTGCATTAGGGATCAACGCCTTCTTTTCTTATTCCGTTTGTATCGGAATGGGCGTTCCGTGGGAAACCGCTCTAGCCGGTGTGTTCGTTGCTTCTTTGATTTTTATGGTCATCACGATTTTTAAATTGCGGGAATTGATTATTGAAGCGATCCCTGCTGATTTAAAATACGCCATCTCTGGTGGGATTGGTTTGTTTATCGCCTTTATCGGATTAAGCGAGGGCGGCCTTGTTGTCGCAAATGAATCCACTCTTGTTGGATTAGGATCGCTTCAGGTGGGTTCTACGTGGTTAACGGTTTTTGGATTGGTCGTGACGGCTATTTTAATGATCAAACGTGTACCGGGCGGCATTTTTATCGGGATGGCAGCTACAACCCTTTTAGGTTTAGCAACCGATCTCATCCAAGCTCCTGACCGCCTGGTTTCAGCTGCACCGAGCATCTCTTCAACTTTCTTAGTAGCTTTGAAACACGTTGGCGATATCAACTCCATCCAATTATGGGTAGTTGTCTTGACGTTCTTGTTGGTGACTTTCTTTGATACCGCGGGGACACTTGTAGGTTTAGCCAATCAGGCCGGCTTTATGAAAGACAACAAGATGCCGCGTGTTGGAAAAGCGTTGGCTGCTGACTCAACGGCTATGTTGGCGGGATCCCTTTTTGGAACTTCTCCAGTCGGTGCTTACGTAGAATCTTCTGCCGGAATCGCTGTAGGCGGCCGCTCTGGTTTGACAGCAGTGACAACTGGCGTGTTCTTTATCTTTAGTCTGTTCTTTTCTCCGTTATTATCGGTGGTCACACCACAAGTGACAGCACCTGCTTTAATCGTTGTCGGTGTTTTAATGGTCCACTCTCTAAGTCAAATCGAATGGAGTAAATTAGAAATCGCTATTCCTTCATTTTTGATTCTGATTGGAATGCCGTTAACGTACAGTATTGCAGACGGAATCGCTCTTGGTTGTATCTTTTACCCGATCACCATGATCGCGGCAAAACGTGGAAGAGAAGTCTCGCCGATTATGTACGGTTTATTCTTTGTATTCATTGGATTTATGTGGATTTTGAACGTGTAACAACTGAATAAGAGAAACATTAACTTAAATGGATAGAAAATCCAGCAGGAAATATAGGAAGCTAAACTTCCAGTATTTCCTGCTGGATTTTTTTCTAGAATTTGAGGTGTCGCAAAAAGACCGGAAATTTTTTTACCGCCTCTTTTCGTATAGACATATTATTATCTTTCGCCGCTTATCAACTGGGCTCTTAGTTTATTGGAGAACACTTCAACCACTAAGATCAATATGACCAGTCCAATCAATATTGAACCTACTTCATTCCAGCGATAAGAATTCATTGCGAAAATCAGCGGTGCCCCAATACCTCCAGCGCCGACTAAGCCTAATATGGTAGCATCTCTTAAATTCATGTCAAAACGATAAATAGTTGTGGATAAGAAATTTGAGAACAACTGGGGTAAAATACCGTAACGAATCTTTTCATACGTGCTGCAACCCATAGAAGTCATTGCTTCAAGTACCCCACGATCCAAGTTCTCAATGATATCTACATACAATCTAGAAATCATACCGATGGAAGTGATGGACATTGTCAATACCCCGGCATAGGCACCAGGCCCTGTTACACGGATGAACATAAGGCCGTACACCAATGAAGGAATGGTACGGATAAAGATGACGACTAGTCTGGTGATGTACGATACGGGACCGCCTACGACACTTGGAGCCATCAAAAAAGAAATTGGGATCGCAAGCAGTGATCCGAAAATCGTTCCCAGAAAGGCTATCGCAATAGTTTGGAACAATAAGAAGGAGACACCTCCAGTAGTGAAATTAAATAAAAATTCCAAATCCGGAGTTAGGATCCCTTTGATGATATTCATAGCCAATCCGGTTCCTTTTTCGTCAAGGCCTGTAACCTCAACACCTACAAATGACCAGACAACAAGAGCTGATACGACGGCTGCAATAGTGGATAAGTACAGCTTACGATTCGGTGCTTCTTTCAATTGGTTTTTAACAGCTAATTCCATTGAATCTCTTCCTTTCACTATGATAATTTCCGTCTAAAGTATTCACTGACGCGCTCGATAATAAAAACGACGATCATTAAAACTACTAAGACCATTCCTACACTAGGGTAGTCTCTCCAACCTAGACGCTCGTTTAATACCAAACCGATCCCGCCTGCACCTACATATCCCAAAATAGCAGCATAGCGTACGTTTCCTTCAAAAGCATACAACGATACAGACAAATAAGTCGGCATTACATCCGGAACGATGGCATAACGGAAAGCTGCTACTTTGGATAATCCCATAGACTCATGTGCTTCAAAAGCTCCCATGTCGGCACTTTCGATGTGTTCATACATCAGTTTACCGATATAAGACAAGGTAAACAAAAAAATCGCAATAGTTCCGGCCATAGTTCCTAATCCAAATAAAAAGGTGGCGATTAGAGCAACGACAAGGGTGGGCAAGGTTCTCAGTACGCTTAGAACAGCTTTGAAAAAGCCGTTGATCCATTTATTATGAATGATATTTCCAGAGGACAACACGGCTAACGGAACCGCCAATACTGCTCCAGCAATAGATCCCAATAAAGACATTTGAATCGTATCAAGTAAAGGACCCCATATATTTGAAATGAAGGAGAAATTAGGAGGGAACATGTCGACGATGATGACGAATAATTGATATCCTCGTGTGAAGAGCAAGGAGAGATCAGCACCCGTAACTTGGAAAGAAACCGCAATCGCAATTGCTGTCAGTAACAGAATAAGCGGTACCTTGGAAGCCCGTTGCTTGACTGTTTTTCCATTTTGCAGTGTATAGGTTTTTGGTTTGACTAGTTTATCGTATACTGTTTCGTTCAATTCGTATCCTCCTTATACTGCTGCTTCAAAAGTATTTATGTGCGGCACTTTAGCGACGTTTCCGTAAATATCGTTCAGCACTTTTTGAGTGACATTTTTGGATTGTCCATCATAGACTATTTCACCTTTACGGATACCAATCACTCGATCTGCATATTCCAATGCCAGTTCGACATGGTGGATATTGATCAGAATAGACATTTTCATCTCTTGATTGATGCGCTTAAAATCATCCATGACTACTTTAGCTGTGACTGGATCCAAAGAAGCAACCGGCTCATCCGCTAAAATAATCGAAGGATTTTGGGCTAAAGTTCGTGCTAACGCCACACGTTGCTGTTGCCCGCCTGACAATTGATCAACTCTGTTGTAGGCTTTATCTAAAATACCTACTTTGTCCAAAGCTTCAAGTGCTGCAATTTTTTTATCTTCGGGAAATAATCCAAAAAACTTTCTCCACAGAGGCAATTCGGGAACTGAAGATACCAAAACATTATTGATTACACTGGTACGTGTCACCAAGTTGAACGATTGGAAAATCATTCCGATTTTACGGCGGAAGCTTCTGATTTGTTGGCCTTTCAAGTTGCTTACATTGACATCATTGACATTCAATGTCCCGGAGTTGATTTCGTGCATTCGATTGATGCAGCGGATCAAGGTAGATTTTCCTGCTCCGGACAAACCGATAATAGCTACAAATTCACCTTGGTCGATCTTTAAGTTGATGTCTTTTAGTGCGGCAACACCGTTGGGATAAGTTTTATTTACATTAATAAATTCAATCATAGTAGATAGTCCTTCCTAAGATATACTAAAACATTAAACCAAGAGAAGACTCCCAGCTTAATGTTTTAAATGGGGTATTAAATTATGCCGTATAGATTATTGAGCTTGCTCTAACAGCACTTCTTGTGCTTTACGTTCATTATCGTAGTCTGAACTTTGAGCTTTTTTATACCCTTCGTGAGAATAGATTGAAATGATTTCTTTGCCTTCATCTGTTTCAGAGATATTGATAAATGCCTCTTGTAAAGCGGTCTTTAAATCATCCGTCATAATATCGGAGTTCTTAGAAACACTGATCGTATCGTTGTAGATACCAGGTGTAACACCAATGACATTTGTTGCATCCCAAATTGTTTCATCTCGGTCGAAACTGTTTTGCCAGTCTTCTTCATAGTCACGACGAGCATCTGCGAATACCACTGAAATGTCAGCTTGTTCTTGTGCTAAACGAGCCATTGAAGTTCCGTAAGAATCTGCTTCAGAGATATGCTCTAAGTCAGAAAGTGATTTGCCGTAGTTGTCTTGCAACCAGATTGTTGGATAGATGTACCCTGCTGAAGAAGTAGAACCCATAACGCTCCAAGTAGCTGAGTTCAAGTCTTCCCAAGTCAGCTCTTCGCCGTTATTTATTTTTTCTGCCAGTTCTTGTCCCTTTTCAGAAGGTCCGGCAACCAAGATTGAACGGTAGTAAGTTACTTGTTCATCGGTTGGTTCAGTCGGTTTGTTTGCATTCCATTCAGCTGGATCTTCTGAATCGTTGCTTAAACCGGCACGAGTTGAGGTCAAAATAACTTCTGCTCCATCATCGTACAATACATAGGTACCGCCTGGTAAGAATCCAACGTCAACAGATCCTGCAGACATTGCTTCTCCTACAGCTTCATAGTCAGTCCCAACATCGATTGTAACTTCGCCGATGTCGTAACCTAAATCAGCCATTTCTTCAATCAGTATATCTTTCAAAGGTTCTGTAGCTGTGACGATTTCTTCCGGATCACGTGAGGGTACGAATTGAATGGACAATTCGTCAATCGCTTGATTGCCTTCATTAGTTGCGCTTGAATTCGTATCTTCTGAAGATGCAGTCCCGCTGTTTCCGCATGCTGCTAATACTAAAGTTGATGCAAAAGCCAGCCCTAGACCTTTTAACCATTTTTTTGACACATTTTCTCCTCCTAGTACTTTTATGTATGAGATTTTTAATACTTATGTATTGTAACGATAATGCATAAGGTGGTTCTATCAAGTTAAAGTAAAGTTACTGTAAAAAAACAATGTAAATAGTAAAGAAACAGTTAAGCAGAGCGGTTTTCTAGCAACGTTAAAGGGGGAATAACCGTTCTTTTTCTCTATCACAAAGCCTTAATCTGCTGAATCTTGATTTGCTTTATGAAGGATGTTCCATATAATGTTATAGGTAGTCAATTAGATATTACGGCAATTAAATACGAGGCGGGATTAAGTGATTAAGGCAGTTGGGTTAGATTTAGACGATACATTGTATGACAGAAATCAAGTATATGAGAAAACTTTTCAGGTGATGGAACAAAGCGTTCTTACAACAGGGATTTCCTTTCGAAACTTTAATGACATCTTTCAGCAAGAGTCGCAGATAGAATTTCAAAAATTTACTCAGGGAATAAAAGGGGAAGTAAAGTTTAAAATTGATCGGGTTTTATCGACTTACGAAAGACTAGGTTATCCTCTCAACTATGAACAAGCACTCCAATTCAATGAGTTGTATCTTCACCATAAAAAACAAATAGAACTGAGGCCAGGGATGGCAAAGCTGATAAACTATCTCCACTCGGTCAATGTGGAATTATTTGTTTTAACAAATGGCGCTCAGGAAACGCAAACCAGTAAGTTGCATTATTTAGGTATTGATAAGCTGATACCGGCTGAAAATACGTTTATTTCAGGGGCGATGGAAGTGGCCAAACCAGATAAGGAAATTTTTGGTTTAGTCGAGGATTCTCTTGGTCTAGCCGGAAATGAAATCCTGTATATTGGGGATCACTATGAGAATGACATCATTGGGTGCCAGCAGAATAGTTGGACGGCGGTGTATTATAACGTGAATGATGAAACTGTAGAGGATGAGAATTTGGTTCAGTTTTCTACGGATCAACAGGTTTATGAGTATATTAAAAAGATGAGTATGGATTTGAACATCAAGGGAAAAACAGTCTTGATGAAGAATTGGGTTTGAACATCAAGGGAAAACCGCCCTTGATGAAGAATTGGGTTTGAACATCAAGGGAAAACCGCCCTTGATGAAGAATTGGGTTTGAACATCAAGGGAAAACCGCCCTTGATGAAAAATTGAGTTTGAACATCAAGGGAAAACCGCCCTTGATGAAAAATTGGGTTTGAACATCAAGGTAAAAACAGCCTTGATGAAGAATTGAGTTTGAACATCAAGGTAAAAACAGCCTTGATGAAGAATTGGGTTTGAACATCAAGGTAAAAACAGCCTTGATGAAGAATTGGGTTTGAACATCAAGGTAAAAACAGCCTTGATGAAAAATTGAGTTTGAACATCAAGGTAAAAACAGCCTTGATGAAGAATTGGGTTTGAACATCAAGGGAAAACCGCCCTTGATGAAAAATTGAGTTTGAACATCAAGGGAAAACCGCCCTTGATGAAGAATCGCATTTAAACATCAAGGTAAAAACAGCCTTGATGAAGAATTGGGTTTGAACATCAAGGTAAAAACAGCCTTGATGAAGAATTGGGTTTGAACATCAAGGTAAAAACAGCCTTGATGAAGAATTGGGTTTGAACATCAAGGGAAAACCGCCCTTGATGAAAAATTGGGTTTGAACATCAAGGTAAAAACAGCCTTGATGAAGAATTGAGTTTGAACATCAAGGTAAAAACAGCCTTGATCAATCAGCGTTAAACCGCAACCAGCGTTATAATGGACTTTACGTGTGTTGGCTAAATTTCTTTCTTATTCCATCAAAAAACGAAAAACCGTGTTCTGCTCAACCTCTGAGCAGAACACGGTTTTATTTGTATCAGAAAGAAAAGAATTAGTCATCTGTCCCCATGATCTGATTGATCTCTTGACTCAATAGATTGGCTTTACCGCCGAAAACAGCTTGAACTCCGCCGTCTACTTCGAAGACAGAAGCGGCACCTAATTGTTTGATGCGGTCTTTGTCGACTATTTTATTGTCTTTTACGGAAACGCGTAAGCGAGTTGCACAAGCAGTAACGTATTCAATATTTTCTTCGTTACCTAATGCTTCAATAATCACCAATGCTTCGTCTGTTAAAGAAGATTTTCCGCGTTCAACAGGTTCAGCAGCGTCGTCATCTGTTACTTCCATACCCGGGATAGCTACTACGAATTTCGTGATGAAGAATCGGAATACCGCATAGTACACAAGCGCCCATGCGATCCCCATAGGAATGACCAACATCCAGTTCGTTGAATCATTTCCTTGTAAGACACCGAATAGTAAGTAGTCAATAAAGCCACCGGAGAATGAATTTCCGATACGGATATTTAAAATATCGGCTACGAAGAAAGATACTCCGTCTAAAAAGGCATGAATGGCATACAACCAGGGTGCAGCGAATAAGAATGAATATTCAATCGGTTCTGTGATACCGGTTAAGAAAGAAGTGAAAGCATTACTGATGTAAAGCCCAGCATTTTTCTTGCGGTTCTTTTTAGGAAGAGAGTGCAACATCGCAAGTGATGCGGCTGGTAAACCAAACATCATGGTTGCAAAACGACCTGAGAAGAAGCGAGTTCCATAAGTGAATAATCCTGTGTGATTTGGATCAGCCAATTGACCAAAGAAGATATTTTGTGCTCCAGAGATAGTTTCTCCATTAACAACTTCAGTACCACCTAATTCTGTATACCAGAACAATGGATAAATCGTGTGGTGTAGTCCAACAGCTCCTGTTAAACGAAGTAAGAATCCATAAAGGAATGAGCCAAAGCTTCCCATTTGCGCAATAGACTCACCGGCTGAAACCAATAAGTTTTGGATTGGCGGCCATACGATAAAGAACATACCACCGATAACAATAGCAGCAAGTGAAGCGACAATCGGAATGAATCGGGAGCCTCCAAAGAAGCCTAAAAATTGCGGTAATTGGATCTTGCGGTATTTACTGTGTAAAGCAACAACGGTCAAACCGATCACGATAGCCCCAAGGACTCCAGTATCCACAATCGTGCCTTCTGGAAGGAACAAAGTTGCAAGAACGCTTAAGGTACCGGTATAAACGACGTACGATACGGCTCCGGCAAGACCAGCAGTTCCTTTATCCCCATTGGCTAAACCAACCGAGATACCGATTGCAAAAATCAACGGCAAGTTGGCAAATACGGCGCTACCTGCAGAGTTCATTACTTGTAAAATCGTTTGCAACCAAGCTGCTCCTAAAAACGGAAAAGCGGATACAGTTGCAGGGTTGGTTAATGCGCCACCAAGCCCAAGCAGCAAACCAGCTGCTGGCAAGATAGAGATAGGCAGCATCAAGGCTTGGCCTAATTTAGATAATTTCTTAAACATGTTATTCCCTCCTAGTTTTCTAGTGCCTGAATAAATCCGGCGGCAATTTGTTTGGGTCTAGTGATAGCTCCGCCAACTACGATTCCGCTAACGCCTAAATCATGAATTGTTTTAGCTTGTTGTGGAGTGTGGATTTTTCCTTCAGCGATCGTTGGGATACCAACGTCAACTAATTTTTGAATCAATTCGATGTCTGGTCCATCTACTTTAGGACTGTAAGAAGTGTATCCTGATAAAGTAGTTCCGATAAAATCGATCCCAGCCTCATGAGCATTGACGCCTTCTTCAAATGTACTGATGTCGGCCATAAATAATTGCTCTGGGTATTTGGCTTTGATTTGTTCGATAAATTCATTGATGCTCAAGCCGTCATGTCGTTTTCTTGAAGTACAGTCTAAAGCGATAACTTCAACGCCTGTCTCTGCTAATTCATCTACTTCTTTCATAGTAGCGGTAATAAAGGGTTCTTCAGGTAGGTAATCGCGTTTGATAATACCAATAACCGGTAGATCGACTTTTTCTTTGATTTGGATGATATCCCGAACAGAGTTAGCTCGGATCCCAACGGCTCCAGCTTCTTTTGCTGCTTGGGCCAATAGCGGCATCACGCCACCTTCTTCGGTATAAAGCGGCTCATCAGGCAAGGCTTGGCAAGAGACGATTATTCCTCCTTTGACTTGGTTTAAAAATGTTTCTTTATCCATTTTATAGACGCCCTTTCTTTTTCGGATTTTTTCTTCAAAATCATAATATCACTATTTTAATGATTTTGTAAACCTTTTACAATTATTATTTAATTTATTTGTGTCTATTTGGAGAAAAGTGGAGTGAAGAGGATAAATGAGAAGAAGTATTGTATAATGGGGATACAATGTCGAGCGGAATGAGAGGAAAGAATATGAGTTATATAAAAAAAATTCAAGATTGTTACCCAGAGTTGACGAAATCCGAACGGAAAATGGCCGATTACATCTTAACGAATCGCAGTGAGGTCTCTAACAAAACAATGAATGACATCACAGCAGAGATCAGTGTTGGGGATGCGACCGTGATTCGCTTTTGCAAAAAAATCGGGTACAGCGGATTTAGTGATTTAAAAATAGAGATAGCCAAAGAAGATTTTTCTAAGCGATATGAATACCAATCGGAAGAAATGTATTACGATAAAATCTTCCAAGATTCGATAACCGTACTAAATGAAACGTATCAGCTGATCGACTCCAATGATCTGAAGCAGACGATCCAATACATTGCACAAGCTGAAAACATCAGTATATTTGGTGTAGGTTCCAGCGGGCAAATCGGAGTGAGTTTTGAAAAGATGCTGCTGCGTGTAGGGCTTCGAGGAAAAGCTTATCATGACGCCCATTTTCAATCACAAGTCGCTTCGATTATGTCAGACAATGACGTGGTAGTAGCCATGTCGTTATCCGGCAGAACCAAAGACATTATCGATTCTGTTCGTTTAGCGAAGAAAAATGGAGCCAAAATCATTGTGCTGAGCAACACGACAATATCTCCTTTGTCCAAATTAGCCGATGTGCTGCTGCAAACACCAGTAAATGAATTCATCAATGGAGAATCCATCGAAGGAAAAATCGCTCAGTTGTCGATCTGCGAAACGATCGTGAGGGGTTATGAGCTGGAACATAAGAAAGATGTCCTGGAAATCAGAGAGAAGATCACGCGGTCGATTATAGGTAAGCAGGTGGAATAACGCAATAGAAGTAAAGGAAGATAAAAATTGTTTACACTGTAGCTTATCATAAGGAAAAAATAATCGTTATCAACATGTATGAAACTATCGAACGAAATGACATAGTTAAAATTGTGTTATTTGAAGAAAAACCAGAGAAACCAATTATTTTACTGGAACGAAGTCAGGCTTTTTTTGTAAAAAAATAAAATCTTTTATAAACTAAAACTAGTGTTTATTGAGGTTGTTCGTATAGGAAGTTACTTGTTAATCCTAGTCAGAGTTCAAGAGGTTTAATTCCTAATATATTTGAAAATGTTATCTATTGTTTTACAGGAGGTGCACAGAAATGAACATTAATAATTTAGGATTATTAAATATGTTTAGTACCATCATAAATGGAGATGAGCATGATAGTGATTACGCTATTACAAATTATATCCTAAATAATATTGACAACTTGAGCGCTATTTCAATTAATGAAGTTGTAGAGGAAGCATTTGTTTCAAGGTCATCTGTAAGAAGGTTTTGTAATAGATTAGGGTACAATAATTTTAGTGAATTAAAAAATTCTTTGACTGATATCATATTTCCTTCAAATATTCATTTGCGTGAGTTCGAAGATATTAAAAGCTATAGAAAAGAATTGATAGAAGGATTATCTAATATGATTAGAGATGTAAACCGAATGGTTACAGATAACATTATCGAATATTTAGTAGAGACAATAAACAAATACGAAGATATTTTATTAATTAGTGCTAACAATACCAGTAGCAACCTTGTGAAATTTCAGCAAGAACTCTTTTACGCAAAAAAAGTAGTTAGGCTTATAAATAATAACTTTGACAGTAAGTTTTTGAAAAAGGTTTCTAGGCAATCAAGTTTGATATTTGTTGTATCTGTTTCAGGGGTATTTGCAAATGCAATTAACGACTCAATAAGCGAAATGCCTGGCAAAAAGATATTAATTTCAGCAAGCCGTGATGAAAAGCTTATAGAGTCATATGATCAAGTGATTTATATTAGCAAAAATGATGTTCGAGAGGATAATTATGGCTTATTAGGAAAATACGGGATGACCTATTTTTTTGATTTGATATCAGAAGAATATATTTATAAATACAAAGATAATATTTAATATAGTGAAATAGCAGTAGTTCAAATTTTGAACTACTGCTATTTTTTATATTCGTTATACTAATTTATGAAAGCGATTAACAATAAGGAGGAATCATTAATGCGTAATTATTCAGATGTTTTTAGTGATAAAGATTTTCTTTGGGGATCGGGGACTGCATCATACCAATGTGAGGGTGCTTGGGATGAAGATGGTAAAGGTGAGGGAGAATGGGATTACTTTAATCATCATAGCGTTTTAAACATTCACAATGAAGACGGAGATGAAGCGAGCGACTTTTATCATCGTTACAAAGAAGATATTGATATGATGGCTGAAGGGGCACAAAACACTTATCGTTTTTCAATTTCTTGGGCACGTATCTTACCGAATGGTACAGGAGAAGTGAATCAAAACGGTGTAGATTACTACAATAATGTAATTGATTATTGTTTGCAGAAAGGAGTGGAGCCTAACGCAACTCTTTTCCATTATGACTTGCCCTTAACTCTTGCGTCACAAGGTGGATGGCTAAATAATAAAGTTACGGATTATTTTAATGAATATGCAAAAATTTGTTTTAAAGCATTTGGAGATAGAGTGAAAATTTGGTCAACTATAAATGAACCTCGTTATTATAGCTATTGTTCAAATATGGTAGGGAATTATCCGCCAAATCGTTATGCTGATATTCAGTCGTACTTTCAATATCAATATAACTTGATGTTAGCTAGCGCAAAAGCAGTAAATTCATTTAGAGAAATGGAAATCGATGGGATTATTGGTATTGTACACGATAATGGAAGTGTCGAGCTTGATCCTGAAACTGAAAACAAAGAAGAAATTTTTGAACTTGCTGACTTTTTTTATAACCGTATGATATTAGTTCCAGCTTTGGAAGGAAAGCTTCCTGATAATCTTGAAGAAATGAAGAAAAAGTTTAATTTCATGATTTATCATCATGAAAACGATAAAGAAATTTTTAGTAAAGGTAAAGGAGATTATTTAGGACTGAATTTATACAACAGACAATATGTGAAACACTGGGAAAAAGGAGAAACTGAAATTTTCCATAATAATAAGGGAACAAAAAGTAAAAGCTTAGAAGGTATTCGCCTAAACAACTTATTTGAAAGTTCTTTTGACAAAAAAGTAAGAAGGAATAAATGGGGAAGAGAAGTTAATCCTAGGGTTATGTATACAGCTTTAATGGAAATAAAAGAAAGATATGATGATCCATTAATATTGATTTCTGAAAATGGACATGGAATTTATGAAACTCCTGATACAAATGGTTATGTAGAAGATGATGAAAGAATAGAAATATTTAATGAATTTCTGGAATATATGTTAAAAGCTAAAGATGAAGGTGTAAATGTAAAAGGTTATTATCACTGGTCAACAATGGATTTATATAGTTGGATCAATGGCTATGAGAAGAGATATGGATTGGTAAGGGTAGATTTTGACAATGATTTAAAGCGTACACCTAAAAAGAGTTACTACTGGTACAAAGACTTTATTAATAACTACAATAAAAATTTACTTGAGCGAGAAACATCTAAACAAGTAAAGATATAGGAAGGTTATAATTATGAAAGTTTTAATGGGACACTATACTTTAGAGAGTAACGAACATGTGAATGGCTTAACCGAACTAGATAGCTTTAATCTTAAATTTGGAGAAAATCTTATTACTGCAATGCATGTAGGAGATATCTTCAGGAAGAGTAATATTGAAGTTGTTCCGGCAATATTTGCTGATGCACATTCAGCTAAAGTCGCTAGTAAAGAAGCCTATAAATATATTCATGACAAAATGATTCGAGCTGTTAGAGAAAATTTACACGATTTAGATGGTATTTTTCTATTTCTCCATGGAGCGAGTAAAGTAGAAGATTTACCTGAAGGTTCTGGCGAAAGACAATTACTAAAAGATATTCGAAAAATTACAGGTCCATATTTACCAATCTGTGTAGTGATGGATCCCCATGGAAATTTAACAGAAGAATATGTATCAATGATGACAATTGGACGCTGTTACCGAGAGTCACCTCATACAGACATGGTAGAAACGTACAGAGTTGTAGCTAAAATGATGGTGAATTTGCTTCATAAAAAGAAGATATTAGTTTCTCAATATCGAAAGCTTCCTTTTGTGTTAGGCGGGGAAAGAAGCGTCTCAACTGATGAACCGATGGTATCTATTAATAGAAAATTAAATGAGATAGAACAAGATAATAGAATTCTAAGTGCTTCTTTCCATGTAGGTTATTTAAGACATGATAATTATGCTGCTGGATCCGGATTGGTTGTGGTACCTTCTGATATGAAATATAAGGACTATGCACAAGAAGTACTAGATGAATTATATGGATTTTGTGTAGACAAATATAATGAATTTCATTACCACGGGAATGCACTAGAAGTAGAAGATGCTATTAAAAAATCTATTCATAGTGAATTTAAACATGTAGTAGTAACTGATTCTGGAGATAACGTGACTTCAGGTGCAATGGGGAATAACACTTTTCTACTAAATAAGTATTTGTCTTTAAAGAACTATAACAACAAGAAATTATTATTCTCTGCAATTACTGATAATAAGTTATTCAATTTGATAAAACAAAATAGCCATAAAGACTATTTTGACATTGAATTAGGAACAGACACCGATGAGTTATCAAAAAAAATCAAGCTAACTGTTAAGGTAACAAATAGTGGAACTCTGCAACAAATATTTGGCGATACTGACAGTTATGGGGAGACACTTACATTATCAGTTAAAGAAAAACCAGTTGATATTGTACTACTAGATCAATCCATAAGTTTTGCTGAAATGCATCAATTCAACGCTGCAAATATAGATTTGGATGAGTATGGTGTTGTTGTAGTGAAGCAAGGGTATATCTTCCCAGAATTAAATAAGTACTGCGATTATTCTATTATGGCTTTAACCGATGGTCCTACAAATCAAAAAACTGAAAATATTATTTTTAAACAAATCATGCGTCCGATGCTGCCTTTTGATGAATTAGATAGATGAAGTCTTTATTATAAATAAGGGGTGATTAACATTACTGTACGTTTTAAAAAAACACAACCACCAGCTGCTGATAACTCTGGAGTAATGATCTCATTAACAGATGAAACCATAGAAAAAAGACGTAATAATTTGTTGCATTTAATGCAAGAAAAAGGCATTACATCGCTGGTTATCTATGCTGATAAGGAACATGGAAGTAATTTTGAATATCTGGTGGGGTTTATTCCACGGTTTGAAGAAGCGATATTAGTACTGAATATTGATAAGACAAGTACTTTGATTCTGGGTAATGAAAATTATAATAAGGCTCAATATTCACGAATCAAATCGATGAGTAAGAAAAGTTCTTTATTCTCTTTGCCAAATCAACCGATGGGAAGTATTGAAACGTCAGAGGACATTTTTGCTGAAACAAATATTGATGCATCAGGGTTAGTAGGCCTGGTTGGTTGGAAACTGATTCCTGGGATGAAAGTACAATTTGATATTCCCGAATTTATTGTTCAGGCCTTAACCTCTGTCATTAACAGGGAGAAATTGGTAAATGCAACAGATTTATTTATCAGTCCCAAATATGGTGCACGTATTACCAATAATGCTAATGAAATAGCTCATTATGAGTATGGAGCTTCCTTAGCTTCAGATGCTGTTTTAGAGGCAATGGATGTTCTTGAGATTAATAAAAGCGAATTAGAAATAGGTGAAACATTAACGAAACATGGCCAGTACAATACTGTAGTAACTATCGCTGCGTTTGGACAACGTTTTGTTGATGGCAATCTTTACCCTACTCATAATCGTTTACAAAAGGGAAATAAGGTTGCTTTGACAACAGGATATCGTGGAGGATTATCAAGTAGATCTGGATACGCTGTAGAAAATATATCAGAACTTGAAGAGGTAGATAAAAACTATTTTGATGAAGTTGTAGTGCCTTACTTTGAGGCATACCATTATTGGTTAACAAATATCAAAATTGGAGAAAATGCTGGAGAGTTTTATAAAAAATTCGAAGAGTATTACCCACAGGCAAAATATGGTTGGGAACTTTGTCCTGGTCATTTAACAGCAGAAGAAGAATGGATGTCTTCACTCTTTTATAAAGACTCAGATGCTACAGTTCAATCAGGTATGATTTTTCAAGTTGACTTCATACCATCTCAACCAAACCATAATGGTGTATCTGCTGAGAGTACACTAGCGCTAGCAGATAAGAAGCTACGTAATGAAATAAAAGAACAATATCCAGATTTATGGGAAGTAATTGAAAAGCGAAGAAAATATATGCGTGATGAATTAAATATTCATTTACCTGACGAGGTTCTTCCTTTAGCGAATACACTAGGTTATTATAGACCATTTTTCTTAGATAAAAAATATTCTTTATATATAGACGAATAATATTATATAGAAATGATTAAGATAAATTTCCTCTCGAGAGGAAGTTTATCTTAATTAAAAATTGTAATCGATTTCAAATATTTGTATAAGACAACATAACTTGCTATCTGCGTCTAAGCAAAAAAATAAAGTTTTAGGAGGGAAATACAAATGAAATACTCAAAAATGTCAGAAAAAATCTTAGAGAATATTGGTGGACTTGATAATATTAAACAAGTTGGACATTGTGCAACTAGGCTAAGGATTAATATTAAAGATGAAAATAAGATAAATAAAGAAGCTTTGACAGATTTGGAAGGTTCTCTTGGGTATGTATTTAAAAATGGACAAATTCAAATGATTATTGGAGCAAATGTAAATGAAGCATACAATGATTTTTTAGAAGTATCAGGATATGATGATGATAAAAATCCACGAAAAACAGAAGCCGTAGAAGATGCTCAAGATCAAAAAAAGAATTTTAAGTACTATGTTGATTTAGTAGGAGGCTTTTTTGCAGAACTCTTTATGCCGATTGTACCAGCTTTAATTACCGGCGGAGTAATTTTAGCCACTAATAACCTTCTAATCAATTATTTTAATGTATCTCCAGAAAGTGGAACAGCTCAAATTATTTTAGCTATTTTCAGTGCAGCTTTCTCTATGTTGCCTATATACTTGGGTTATACTACTGCAAGAAAACTAAAACTTTCTCCAATTTTGGGTGCCTTTTTAGGAGCAATATTAGTAAGTCCATCTATCAGTGCTGTAGAGGGATTAGATTTTTTAGGTATTCCAGTTACGACGGTAGATTACGGTGGAAGTGTTCTTCCTGTTATTCTTGGAGTACTGTTTATGTACTACGTAGATAAAGTTTTAGACAAATTTATACCGGAATTTATTAAGTATTTCCTCAAACCATTCTTAACAATGCTAATTGTTGTTCCGTTTACGTTGATTCTATTTGGACCAATTGGAACTATTTTAAGTCAATATGTAGGTAATGGTATTACGTGGCTGATGAGTAATGCTGGATTTATTGCACTGCCAATACTATCTGCTCTATATCCTTATATGGTTATGCTAGGTTTAGATAAGGCAATTATGCCAATAGGATTCCAAGCAGTTGAAACACTAGGATATGATCCTGTGGTTGTAGTAATAGGCTTTATTTCGAACTTGTGTATTGGTGCTTCTGCTTTAGCTGTAAGTAGGTTCGTCAAAGAAAACAAAGAAAAAAGCGGAGCTTATTTTTCATTTGGATTAACAGGAGTATTTGGGATTACTGAACCAGCATTTTATGGAGCCTTAATCGGTCGTCCTAAAGCATTAATAGGAACTGCGATAGGCGCAATCAGTGGTGGTATATTTGCTGCTATTTTCTCCTTAAAGAGTTTTGTAATGGGAGGCGCACCAGGACTATTTACATTATTATTCTTCCTAAACCCTGATGGATCTACGAGTAATATGGTTATAGCTATTTTAACAGGCGCAATAGCTATAGCAGTTTCATTTTTTGCGACTACTTTTATTTTGAGATATGATAAAAAACAAAATAAAGTACATTCTTTGTCAAATAAAACTAGCGTTGATAGAGGGCAATAATCTAAAAAAGCTTGCTTGGATTCACTTGGAAGAAGACTTACGAAATAAAAATTTCATATAAATTTTTAGGAGATTAATTGAGTGAACACCTTAATGCTTTTTAATTACTTTAATGATAGGCATTTATAAAGAAATGCTAAACTAGCCCCCAAACTTCCGAAGAAAGGATGTTTGGAGGCTTTTTCTTTCTGCTTATTCTAGTTACGATTATGTATTATGATTATTCTGTACACATACAAGATCTGATAATAACAATTGAGGGATATAATCTATGTATGGTACAGAGATTAAGAATAGATAATACGAGTAAAGACAAGTGCTAGTTTAGTACTAAAAGATGGAATCTAAAACCATGTTATCAGTTGTTTATTAGGATTTTGTTGAGATATAATGATTGCGCCAAAGGCGTTTGATGATTCATTAGATAAAGAACATGTAGATAAGGAAGTGAGAAAGGAATTTTTAGTTTAGAGGAGTTGTAAAGTTATTTTTAAATAGAATACTTTTGTCAGATTAGTTAATACATTGTCAAATGATTTTTGCTAGATTCAGGTTAGATGTGCATACGTTTTTCCTGCAATGTAGCCATTGAGAGAATTCCTTTTTGTATATCAAAAAAAGATGTAAACTTTTTTTACTGAGGAGAGGAAGACATGCTGGATAAAAATAGAGCTACAGAAGACCATGCTGTATCTGCGAAGAAAACCTCCGCAAAACAATCCAACTTCGAATTGTTGAGAATCATCTCTATGGTGCTCATCGTAGCACATCACTTTTCCTATCATGGTGTTTTAAAGACTTCTTATGAAACTGGATTTGGCCGGCAGACACTTACGATATTTTTATCAGAAGTGATTGAATCAGGCGGGAAAATTGGAGTGACACTTTTTGTGATGATCACCGGATATTTTATGATTCACTCAAAAATCAAGCTTAAAAAGCTGGTTTTGCTCATTTTACAAGTATCCTTTTATTCTATGGGCATCTTATTGTTATTTCAGTTGCTGGGTTTTCCTATTGGGTTAGTAGATACACTAAGAAACGTATTCCCCATTTTGTATGGTCAATATTGGTTCATGACTACTTACATCTTTTTATATTTGTTTACTCCGTTTTTGAATAAGCTGCTATTGAGTCTAAAAAAAATAGACTACCTCAAATTACTCTTCTTAATGATTTTTCTCTGGATTTTGATTCCAACTTTTACGAAAGGCTCCATGGGAGACCACGATATTACACGATTTTTACTATTCTATAGTATTGGTGCATATATTAAACTTTATCCTGACTCCTTTTTAAAACGCAAAATAGGCATCCAGTTAACGGTCGTTTCTTGTTGGTTGATGATCGTATCAATTGCTGTATTCAATCTAATTGGGGAAAAAATGAATCTGGATATTTTGATAAGAAACGCCACTTTTTTAACGAAAGACAGCAGTGTGTTTATTTTAGGAGCTGCAGTGGGGTTGTTTATTTGGTTCAAGAACATTTCAATAGGCTCGATAAAGTGGATCAATACTGTTTCAGGAGCGACTCTTGGCGTGTATTTGTTTCACGATAATGAGTTTATCAGACCGGTTTTATGGCAGTCATTTTTCCATACCGAGGAGCATCTAATAGATTCACCTTTCTTTTTCGTCTTTTATGCAGTGTTGGTAACGCTGATTGTTTATCTAGTTTCCACACTCATAGAACTCGTTCGGCAAGTTCTGTTCCACAAAATAGGACAACTACTTTCTCATTATGACTTTAGCCAATTGAATAAAAGTAGAAGATGGTTAGATCTCAATAAGTCAGTGAAAAGTAAGGTAAAAAATATAGTTGAATAGATAATGAAATTAAGTGCCAAATTTTAATCGTGCTATAAGGGAGATTTTAAAAAGTGATTGGTAATTTTTCTATAAGTATTTTATTGATTTATCACATGATATAAACATGTAGGGCTGTATTATTTACGTTTTTCTTAACAACATTAGGCTATAATACAACTAATTAATCTAAGCAGACACATACTGCAATAATCTTGAGAGGAGTCTTTTATGGTTGAATTATTTGATTATGGTTGGCTTAATGTAGGGAGTTTAGTTCTTGGCTTGATTGCCTGGTTGATTCCGATTGTTAGCATAATGCAACACAAAAAAGGAAAAAATAAATTTTCGCTTATCCTGTCGTTGTTGAGCGTGGGGGCTTGTGCTATTGCCTTATGGTTTCAAATTTCCTATAACAATTACTTAGTCCAAATTCAAGATTGGACTGCGCTGATGGATACGACTAGTACCTTAAACTGGGTATCAGCAGTACTTCTTATTGTAACTGTTGTCTTAAATAGTATTAGTGCGATGATGACCTACAAATATCCAGTTTCTGAGTAGGAGTGCGGACAGATTTAGTCTTTCTTCATGAATTTAATATCGTTGAGACACAAAACAGCAAAATCCCTATAAAGGTTTTGCTGTTTTTATCATTTCTAAGGTGTCTCAAGATGAAATAGCCTGTTCTTTTTCTAATTGCATGATTTATTTTTATCCAGATTATTACTTAATGAAAACATAAAAATACAAAAAATGAATATTGACAGCAGCCTATTTGACTGTTATATTAGATAACATTAATAAACATTAAATGAAGATTAAATAACACTGTGAAAAGAAGAGTACATTTCAAGGAAGCTGACAAGAGAGCCTCGGTTGGTGAAAAGAGGCAGCGGAATGGAAATGGAAGATGGTCTTGGAGTGGAACGGTCGAGAGTTGCAAAACTTTAGACAGTTACGGGTGCACCCGTTACAGTGCCACAGTCTCAGTAGGTCGTTGTCTGACCGAACGCACTGGCTAAGGCAATGACTGTAAAGTTGTTGCGAATCAAGGTGGTAACACGAGAGAAATGTTCTTTCCGTCCTTGCACAAAGTTTTTTTGTGCGGGGCGGATTTTTTTGTTTTATCAGCAATTAAATAGGAGGGATAAAGATATGTCATTAGTTGTTAGAACTGGACCGCAAGAATATGAATGCAAAGTGGGAGTATTGGATTCCTTAACCAATAAATTAAAGGTGCGAGGTATTCGAAAAGCCGTTGTCATTCATGGAACAACTTCTTGGGAAAAAGCGCGCTTGTACTTGGCAGATTTACTGGAAAGCAGCATCGAATTGGAATTCGTGGCTTTCAATGGAGAATGCACCTATGAAGAAGTCGAACGAATTGTAACCTTCGCCGAGCAAATAAAAGCCGAGGCCATTATTGGGGTAGGCGGCGGAAAGCTGATGGATACCGTCAAATATGCGGCTGCTAAATCTCCGAGAGCGGAGTCGATTTTGATCCCAACTTTAGCCAGCAATTGTGCCCCATGGACTCCTTTGAGCGTGATGTATACAGTTGACGGCGTTTGTTTGGGATTTGATTTGCACACGAAACAAGTTGGAGCATTGCTGATCGAACCGAATTTAGTCTTAGATTCACCAGTCAATTATTTTGTGGCCGGAGTAGCGGACACGCTGGCGAAATGGTATGAGTCGGACGTCATCTTGTCTCAAACCGAGCACCAAACCAATGCATTTTTGCTGATGGCTCGTGCAGCAGCTTTGAATTGCAAAAACAACATTGTCCAATACGGACAGCAAGCAGTAGCTGATATTCAAGCGCAGTCGTTGACGACGGCGTTTATCCAAGTAGCCGAAACCATTATTGCGGTCAGCGGCTTGGTAGGCGGACTGGGAGACGGTTATGCAAGGACAACTATTGGTCATACAATCCATGATAAAATCACTGTCTTTCCTGAGACACACGCCTTTTTGCATGGTGAAAAAGTCGCTTACGGGATATTGGTACAGTTGGCTTTTGAAGGCAAATGGACTGAGATTGATCAGTTGTCTGCTTTCTATGACGGGTTGCATTTGCCGAAGTCGTTAGCGGACTTGCAGTTGAGTTATTTGACCGATGAGCAGCTGGTGGTGCTTGCAAGCGAGGTGGCTGGAGACGAGAACTTAGTGGAATCTGGCTATCCAGCTTCAAAAGAAGAATTGTACCAAGCCGTCGTGTCTTTAGAAGAATATGTAGTAGCAAAAGCAATATAAAATGGAGGAATGCAGCGTGGCAACATTTGAACTTTCGGATACGATGAAACGTCTACCGAGACAGTACTTTACTTATTTAGCGGAAAAGACCGACCAGATTAAAGCGCAATGGGATGACGTCATTGATTTGGGGATAGGCAATCCGGATTTACCAACACCGAAGTTTATTGTGGATGAATTGAAAGAAGCAGCCGACGATTTGGCGAATGACCGTTATGGTCCGGATCGAGGATTCGATTACTTAAGAGAAGCTGTGGCGGACTATTATTTACGAGAGTATGGAGTAACTCTGGATCCGGAAACGGAAGTCGCTGTTTTGCATGGGTCGAAAGCCGGCATCGTGGAAATTAGCCAATGCTTATTGAATCCCGGAGATACCGTGCTGTTGCCGAATCCGTCTTACCCAGATTATTTATCCGGGATTGCGTTGGCGGCTGCGAAGATTGCTGAATTGCCCTTGTTGGCGGGAAATCAGTTCTTGCCGCGGTATGATTTGATTGATGCGGAAACGGCTGCAGCAGCCAAATTGATGTTTTTGAATTACCCGAATAATCCGACCTCTGCTGTAGCATCGGCTGAATTTTTCGCCGAAACGGTGGCATTTGCGGAAAAAAATCAAGTGTGTGTAGCGCATGATTTTGCTTACGGCACGATTGGTTTTGATGGGGAGAAACCGTTGAGTTTTTTGCAAACGCCTGGTGCTAAAGAAGTGGGGGTAGAATTTTTCACCTTGTCAAAATCACACAACATGGCTGGATGGCGGATGGGATTTGCTGTCGGAAATGCGTCCGTTATCGAAGGGATTAATTTGATGCAAGACCACACAGGCTGCGGCTTCTATGGAGGAATCCAACGAGCAGCGGCGAAAGCCTTAACGGGAGATCAAGCGTCTGTAAGAGAATTGACAGCAACCTACGAACGCCGCCGAAACTTATTTTTGGCCGAGTTGGCAGCGACTGGACTCGAAATCAACAAACCAAAAGGCTCCTTTTACGTCTGGATCAAAGCACCCGGCGAGTACACCTCAGAAGGCTTCATGGACTTCTTGGCAAATGAAGCCCGAGTACTGGTGGCACCAGGAGACGGATTCGGTACATTAGGGGAAGGGTATGTGCGTATTGGATTGTCGCAATCAGACGAGTTGTTGCTGGAAGCCGCGAAAAGAATCGCGGGTTTGGCGCCGTTTAGCACACCGGTAAGCGACAAAGTGTTGAGTTACTAAAAAATAGGGGGAATAGAAATGCAAAAAAAATGGGGATTACTAACGACTTTAGCCATAGGAGCAGTATTATCAGGATGCGGCGGCGAGAAAGCCGACTCTGCTGAAACAGAAGGATTATTGAGTGATGGCGTGTTGACAGTGGGAGTAACCGCTGGCCCGCACGAAGACATCGTGAATGAAGTGAAAAAATTGGCCGCAGAAGACGGATTGGAAATTAAAGTCGTGTCATTTAGCGACTTTGTGCAGCCAAATACTGCGCTAGCAGAAGGTGATCTAGATATCAACTCCTTCCAAACGGGGATCTTTTTAGACACGGTCGTGGAGGAAAGCGGCTATAACTTGGCTAAGATTGAGCCTACTCTTACAATTCCAATGGGGATTTATTCTGAAAAGTATGACGATATCAGTGAGATCCAAGAAGGCGACGTGATTGGGATTCCGAATTCACCGACTCAAGAAGGACGGGCACTGCAATTGTTTGAAGAAGCCGGTTTGATTACCTTGCCAGAGGGGTCTGGAGTAGAAGTGACGACTAGCGATATAGTAGAAAACCCGTTGAACTTGGATTTTGTGACTTCTGAAGCTGCTCAACTGCCGTCTCAATTGCAAGACGTGGGAGCTGCAGGAATCAACTCGAACTTTGTGTTGGATGCCGGCATGAATCCGGAAGAATTCGGCTTAGTGATGGAAAATGTGGAAGACCTAGTGCAAGTGAACTACATTGTGTCGCGAACAGAAGACAAAGACGATGAGGCTTTAGCGCAGTTTGTGGAGTATTATAAGACGGATGAAATCAAGCAGTTTATCGAAGACGAGTTTAAAGGGGCATTGGTGCCGGCTTGGTAAGCTGAGTTTAGAGATAGAAGAAACTTGTTTGATTTTGAATCTTTTCGGGGACGAAAAGTTTCTTAAATGAACTAATTGTGCTCTTTTAGATGTCGTAGCTCGTAGTTTGGTATGGAAATTGGTGGCGATTGTTAAGTAGCCGATGTCTAATTAACGATCGGAGCTGCGGATTAGGTCGGAATGTGAGCTATAAGTCATCTAGTTAACAATAGGTGCTTTGAATTAGGCTGGAATGCGAAGTAGCGGTAGACTATCTCGCAAAAGGAACAGTGCACCAGGTTATAATGTTAAGTAGCGAGTGGTTATCTCGCAAAAGGAACAGTACACCAGGTTGTAATGTTAAGTAGCGAGTGGTTATCTCGCAAAAGGAGCAGTGAACCAAGTTGTAATGTTAAGTAGCAGTCGTTTATCTCATAATTGGTGCTGTGAAACTTGTGGAAATATTAACTAGAGAGTCTCTTCTATAATTTTACGCGCAATATATTATGAAGTAAGTTTTAATTCGGGGACTTTTCGGGGCCGAAAAGCTTTTTATAGTAAAAAAACAACTCTGGTTTTGCCATCGGAGTAGAATTTGCTGAGGATTGAGTCTTAATTGACTCGATCTTTTTCTGGCTTTAAAAAGATTGTCTCCCGAACAATTAAGTCATGTGCACATGTAAGATAGTTATTGAGATTGTATTAATGTATTAAAAAAGAAAGAAGACCCCTCATCATAAATGTGTATCCTTATCAGGAAAATACATTATGAAGAGGGGCCTTCCTTTTTATAGAGATAAACAATTGATGTTACTATACTTATCTATCTAAGATTTCTTTGAGCTCTGCAACCAATTTATATATATGTGTACAGGGGTTCCGACTTGAGTAATTATCAGATGGTTCATAGCGACTATCTAGTATTTCTGCATTTTTTATTGCACTACTCATATAAGGTTTAAGCTTATCATACATATCGGGATCAGTTTTACTGTATCCTGGCTGTCCAATATTTTTCAAGTGAGTATCTACTATAGAATTGTATTGACTCCTAGGTAAGGCTGACTGTTGAAGAGCGAAGTGTAGACAATACCACAGTTCAAAAGATTCATTAGACCAAGCAACATGTATTCCCATTGATTCAGCTTTATTGATGGCATTATCAAAATGATCATCAGGAAAATCGTCTTTATCAAAAACAGCCCAGACATGTTCATAAATAATAGGAGAAGTTCTTTTATAATCTTCGATATCCTCTATGACACGTAAAGTTTCTTTGCCTAATCCACGAATATGAATGGTAAAAGATTCTACAGAGCCAGAATATCGTATATTGATATCGTCTTCAAATCCTTTGAAATAATTAACTTCTGTCTGTTGGCCTTCGGTTGCAATTAAATAGCTTGAAGGGAGTGGTGTTTTTTTTGCTCTTTTTCCCTTTTTCCCCGGTTGTCTTCTAGGACTCAATTCTTTGTACCTGCCTATCGTTTCAATTTTGGAATAGATTTATACTTTCCAAGAATGTAGTCTCTTCCGTAGCTTGCATCTTTTCTAATTTTTTTTGTAGCTCCTTCTTCATCTTCAAAAACATAAGAATCTAATGAATATAAATCAGAAACTCCATTCTTATCTTTGTCTACAAACCAAATTTCATCTCGTCTAAAATTATCTTTATCTAGTGTGAAGACATCATGCGTAGTAAAGATTAATTGAGCATTATTAGGGTTCTTATTTATGTCATGGAACAGGATAATAATATATCTCAAAAGCAGGGGGTGTAGTTTAGCATCTAGCTCATCAACAAATACAGTATCCCCTTTTTTAATAGCCTCGTTAATTTGGATAAACAGTGAAATCATTTTCCTTGTTCCGCTAGATTCGGAAGATAGCGGAACTGGAACCAACTTACCATCATCAATATTCTTATGGTAGGTTACCACTTGATATTGGATATCTTTCGCGGAGTCAAGTTCATTAAGCATGGGATTTTCAATTAATCCAAAATTTTCTATGCCTAAATCAATAGCTTTAACAAATCTGGTTAATTCCGTTTTTCTCTCTTTGTCTTTAATAATACTTACAAGAGGTGAACTTTGACGTCCAACAAATAGTACTCGTTCTCTATAAGATTCATCACCATAATTAATAACTACACTATTTTTAAACCAGTCAAAAACCGTTCTAATCACTGGGATTTTTAATTTAGAAGCGAGAGAAAGAAAAAGTGTCCGTTGATCCATTAATTTTACTAGCTCAGTAGCTTCACCGATGTTTTCATCTAGTTCTTGAATTTCACCGTTTTGTAAATAAAACAAAGTATTAAATTGTTCTTTCCTGGTTGTAGATTTTCTAATATACAAATATTCTTCCAGTATTTTTTCATGATTCATTGAAAAGCCATATTGATAGACATCTTGATTTAAAGAGAACAATACTTCAAAAGAAGAAGGACGATTTTCATTTTCAAACCGGAATTTATCGACTTTAAATAAATTATTTTCTAAAAAATTATCCTGGGAGAAAGAAAGTAAAACAAAACGTTTCATATAGTTGAATGCTTTAATAATATTTGATTTTCCGCTAGCATTTGCGCCAAATATGGAAATAACTTTTAGTACCTTTTCATCATAAACATCTACTGCAATATCACTTTTATGCTCTGATATAGGAGAAGCAATTAGGTCTAGGGTTACTTCATCTTTAAAAGACTTGAAGTTCTCAAATGTAAACTGTTGTAACATATCCATCACCTCAAGGTTATAATATCACACCACACCGTTAAAATGAAATTTTTGAGAAAATTTCTCAAATTTAGTGTTGTAATAATAGTGCTTGCTAAGTGCCCTTTGAAAATCATGAAAGGTGAATGAAGAAAAAGTAAGGAAAGTGTCACTACTTGTGTAGACTTGAAACCTTTTTTTGTTGTTACTGCAACAATGTTCTATTACAATTGATGTAAATAGAATAGGAATAGTAGGTGATACAAGTGAATTATGAAGAGTTGTTAAAAGCTTATAATCAATTGAAACAGGAAAATGATGAATTAAAAGAAGAAGTAAGTGTTTTGAAAAATATGCTGAACCATGAAGCTGTTTTAAGTGAAAGCGATGCCACAACTGGCGAAGTGTGGCATAAAAAAACAGAATCAAAGATATTTGATACCACTACATTCAATAAGTATGCTCCTACCGATAAAAAAATTGAGCTGTATATGACTCTATTTAGAGGAAGAGATGATGTCTACGCCAAACGTTTTATCCATTCTAAAACAGGTAGACCTGCATATGCTCCTGTTAAGGTCGGATATTGGGATTCTTCGAATAAAAGTTATGCACCTCTCGATTCTCAAGTGGTCAATAGTCATCTGAGAGGAAATATAATCGCAGGAATATTTCCAATTGGCGTAGATGATAGTTGTTACTTTTTAGCCATTGATCTAGACAAAAAGGAATGGCAAAAGGATGCTGCTGTTTTAAGAAAAGTAGCAAAAAAATATCAAATACCAGTAAATATCGAACGTTCACGTTCAGGGAATGGAGCGCATATTTGGTTTTTCTTTGAAGAAGCGGTACCAGCTAGAAGGGCCAGGAAATTTGGCTCTTTATTGATTACGGACGCCATGAATGCACATGCTCAAATAGACTTCTCGTCTTATGATCGGTTATTTCCTAATCAGGATACTCTGCCGAAGGGTGGATTTGGTAACCTGATTGCTTTGCCTTTACAAAAGGAAGCTCGACAGAATGGTAATAGTGTATTTGTTGATGAGGATTTCTTGGAGTATGAAGATCAATGGCAATTTTTAAGCCAAATCAAAAAAATCTCATTAGAAGAGTTGGCGCATTTTATCGAGATACTTACAAAAGAAACGGATTCTGTGAGTTCTCTTGGCTTATTGTCAAATAGAAAATCAGAGGGTGCTAAAAATAACGTCAGTTTAACAAAAGAAGATTTTTCTGAAACAGTCAATATGATAAAACTGAATCAACTTTACATCCATAAAAGCGGGGTTTCTCAAAAAGGGTTAAATCTACTAAAGCGAATGGCTGCTTTTCAAAATCCGGAATTTTATCAAGCACAAGCGATGAGGAAATCAACCTGGAAAATCCCAAGAATTATCTCTTGCAGCAACGAGACTGAAGACTATTTGATTTTGCCACGCGGATTACAGGAGCAAGTTGAAGAATTGTTCAAAGAAGCAGCCGTTTCATTTGAAATAGATGATCGTTCTTTTGAAGGGAAGGAAACAAGGGTCTCATTTAAAGGGAAATTAAGAGCAGAGCAAGAAGAGGCAGTAGAAAAAATGCTGGCATATCATACCGGTATCCTTTGCGGAACGACTGCGTTTGGTAAAACAATTTCCGCTCTCAATATGATTGCCAGGAAAAAGGTCAATACATTAATCCTTGTCAACAAGACAAGTCTGGTTGAGCAATGGCAAGAAAAAATCAATGAATTCCTTGTTTTTGAAAATGATGAAGAGAGCAATGTGGGACAACTAGGTGGTGGAAAAAAGAAACTGTCAAACAAGATTGATGTCGCTTTGCTTCAATCGATGTATCGAAAAGGCAAAGTTCATGAAAGCATTTATAACTATGGGATGATCATTGTTGATGAATGTCACCATATTTCAGCCTTTAGCTTTGAAAGTGTGTTACAACAAGCAAATGCTAAATATGTTTATGGATTAACCGCAACGCCTACAAGAAAAGATGGACATCAACCGATAGTTTTTATGCAATGTGGCCCTATTCGGTTTCAGGATAACAATAAAAAACAAATGGAAAAAAGACCGTTTGAGCATACTGTTGTAACTCGATTTGTTCCATTCGATCCCTTGTTGCAGCAAAATATGGAGTTGCAAGAACTGTATAACGAAGTAGCTGAGTCGCAAGTGCGCAACGAAAAAATTATAAAAGACATTGTGAACTGCTACAAAGAAGGCCGAAATAGCATTATTTTAACTGAAAGAGTGGCTCATGTAGAGACATTAGAAAAACTACTGAAAAAAGAAATACCAGATATTATTGCAATTACAGGTGGAATGAGTAAGAAAGAACGCAGAGAGAAGCTTAAACAAATACGTGAAGTTGAGAAAAATGAGCCTCTAACTATCATTTCTACAGGTAGATACATCGGTGAAGGGTTTGATGAACCGAGATTAGATACCTTATTTTTGGCTATGCCTATTTCTTGGAAAGGAAGAGTTCAACAGTATGCTGGCAGACTCCACCGTTTGTACAAAGGTAAGACAGAAGTCAGAATCTATGATTATGCAGACATTCATGTACCAGTTTTGGAAAAAATGTATCAAAAGCGGTTGCGTAGTTATTCTTCCTTAGGCTATACAGTGAAAATGAATGAGAAGGATGCGGGAGAAAGAAGCATTATTTATAGCAGTGACCAATATGTAGAACAATTAAAAGAAGACATGACAAAATCTCAAACTAAAGTAGTGATATCAAGTCCTTCGTTAACCAAACAAGCAGTTACCCAATTTTTGAAAGAAATGATTTCAGGAGTGGATCAGACGGTTGCGCTTTCAGTGATTACAAGGAATTATGACTCGATAAAAAGCAAAAGCCGCATAAACAACCAAAAAAGTTGCTCTCAACAATTGGAACAAAAGGCTATTTCTGTTTCACTTGAAAGTAATTTGTACCACCATTGCGTGATTATTGATTCGAATATTGTGTGGTATGGGAGCATAAATGTGTTAGGCCAAAATAATAAGGAAAATCTTTTCATCCGTCTTGAAAGTCCAAAAGTTGCTGAAGGGATGGAAGAGGTACTGAATAAAAAGTAATGTTTTTATAAAATTAGAACTGTAAGATAAGTATGAGGAGGATTAATGTGACTACTAAAACAAAAAGTTTGCAAATCCGTATAGATAGCGAATTAAAAGATGAAGCTGATGAGCTTTTTAATCAACTAGGTACATCTACTAATGAAGCTATTAAAATATTCCTTAAAATGGCTATTCGTAATAGGACTTGAGTTGAATGAAGAGTTGATTCATGATATTTCACAAGAAGGGCTAGTATGGATGAATCCTCAGTGGAAGAATTATGATGGAACAATTGCGGAATGGTAAAAATTGGTGGTGCTAACAAGCTTTTAAAATTATCATAATAGAAAATAAGAATCCTTAGCTTCCAAAATCTGGAGATTAAGAATTCTTATTTTTTGTTGTCACCTTCTTATTTTTTTGAAATTTAAACTGTGCATAGTAAGCATTATTAATACCAATCAAACTCTTCTTTAATCTTCAAATCTAAATCGATATTTCTCTTCTGGCATTCATCTAAAAAATCATTTTTTTTTGAAAAAGAATCAACCTTCTGTGTTTCTTTATCTACAATAAAATATTGGTATTCTTTAAAAAAGAGACTATCATTATTTTTAGTAATCGATTGAACAATAATATAGTTATCGTTATAATTTAATTTTTCTACATGTTCAATTAAAGTTATTGGGTTTTCTCTTTCTTCAACAAACCACAAATATGAAGTCGTGGCACTAGTTGTAACAATATGATAATGATTATCAATTTTTATTGTATGTCCAGCTGCACTTGCAGTTGGAGATCGATATATGCTATCTGGTGGAAAAAATCGTGGTGAAACCCATTTAAATCCAAGAAATAGAATTATACTTCCACTAACAATAGTTAGAATAGTACCTACGATAATTAGTTTTTTTTTCATCACAATTCACTCCTAAATCAATTTTAACCCAATTACATTGTGTATGATATAGAAATATTAAACGGTTTAATTAGGGTGTGTCTTAAAACTTTTTTATAAGTTAAATAATGGCTATATAGATAAAAGCTAAATAGAACTTGGGCAATTTATCATAAGGTGCAGCAATATATAGGAATTGCTTTAGTTTATTGAAAAAGAACTGATTGACATAAGAGCAAATGCTAAAGAACCGTATGAGCACGGTTATCGCACCGCTTTCCGCAATCCATAAAATAGTATTGGACATCGGCCGATTACTTTTAGGCGTGCCAGTACGGTATTTAGGAAACGAGTCTTTGATGTGGTTCCATTGCTCATCGCTCATTTCATCACGTTCAATACTCATCATGATCCCTCCTTTTTTATTATAGTAAAATTCAGAATAATAATCAGTTTTTTTTTGTTTACTTAGAGAATATTTAAATATAATTTGATATACCAAATTATTAAATATGGATACATTTGTATTGACAATAAATATAAAAACGCTTACAATAAACGCATAAAACAGAGGAGGTATTTGCATGGGCAAGAAACTGAGAGACGATTTTTTATGGGGTAATTCGGTGTCGAGTATGCAGACTGAAGGAGCTTGGAATGAAGGCGGGAAAGGAAAATCCGTATACGATATACGTGAAGCTTCGGAATTTGCTTCTGACTGGAAGGTGGCAACAGACAGCTACCACCGTTACGAAGAAGACTTCGATTGGATGAACGAGTTGGGCATGAACTGCTACCGATTCCAGATTTCTTGGTCGCGTGTGTTTCCCAATGGGGATGGCGAAATCAATGAAGAGGGTGTAGCCTTTTATGAACGCTTTATTGATACATTGCTCGAAAGAGGCATCGAGCCAATGATTTGCTTGTACCATTTTGATATGCCGCTGCATTTAGCAGAAACTTATAATGGATTCTTATCTCGTGAAGTTGTAGATGCATTTGTCCGTTATGGGAAAGCTATGGTAGACCGTTTTAAAGGAAAAGTGAAATACTGGATCACCTTTAATGAACAAAATATTTTTGGTTTTTCTGGTGCTTTTCATATCAGCGGAGTAATGACAGGGGAGAATACTGAAAAAGAGTTGTATCAGTTGCAACACAATACAATGATGGCACATGCGGAGATAGCCAATTACATTCACGAAACAGCTCCAGGTTGTGAAATCGGCGGAATGGTCGCTTACTCAAAAATTTATCCGGCTACACCTAAACCCGAGGATGTCTTCGCGGCTCAAAAGTTGGATGATTTCTTCAATCAATTTTTCTTAGAAGTCTTTACTTATGGCAAATACCCTGCCTTTATGACGACGTATCTAGAAAATCATGACTTAACTCCTGAAATGAGAGAAGATGACTTGGAAGTACTAGCGAAGTTGACAAGTGACTGGTTGTCATTCAGTTACTACGCCAGCCATGTGGTCAGTGCAGAAAACATCATGGAGACAACACCTGTTTACCGTTATTTGGAAGTAGGGAAAATAGCGAACGCGTATTTAGAAGCTACAGAATGGGATTGGCAAATCGATCCGCTTGGTTTCCGTTCGATATTACTGGATATGCATAGCCGCTATCATTTGCCCATATTCCCAATTGAAAATGGGATCGGTGTAATCGAAGAGTTGCCTGAAGAAGGACTTATCCAAGATGATTACCGAATTTCTTACCACAGAGACCATCTTCAAGCAATGAAAGATGCTATTTTCTTAGACGGTGTCGATTGTATTGGTTACCTAGGTTGGGGCTTAATCGATATTTTAAGTTCGCAAGGCGATATGCGCAAACGCTATGGTGTGGTTTATGTCAATCGTGAGAATCACGACTTGAAAGACTTAAAACGGGTTCCGAAGAAAAGTTTTGCTTGGCTTCAACAAGTGATTCAAAGCAATGGCGAAAACTTAGGCTAGAGACTGAAATGGAGGAAGATCGATGGCTCAAACTACAAAAAAAGGTTCGAACTTTTTAGATAAATTTGCTGAATTTGCTGCAAAATTAGGAAACCAAGTTCATTTACGCTCATTGCGCGACGCTTTTGCTGTATTGATGCCGCTATTCATTTTAGCTGGGGTAGCAGTTCTAATAAATAATGTTGTATTTCCTTGGGTTTTTGAAGGAAGTACCTTGGAAAGTGCACAGATTTGGGGAACGGTTATTATTAATGGAACGTTGAATATTGCTGGGTTACTGATTGCGCCCATGATCGGGTACAACTTATCTGTGAACAAAGGCTTTATGAACCCTATTGCTTCAGCCGCAGTTGGGATTGCTTCTCTGGTTATCATGATGCCTGTAAATCTTTTCGTCACACCTGTCGGATCAGAAGAACAAATACTCACTTCAGGTGTCATGACTTATGGAAACCTAGGTACGACTGGGATGTTTGCGGGAATTATTATTGGTTTAGTCGCCACAGAGTTGTTTATAAGATTGTCCAATATTAAAAGATTGCAGATCAATCTAGGTGAAAATGTGCCGCCTCAAGTAGGAAAATCGTTTAGTACTATGATTCCTGTTATTTTAGTGCTTTCGTTGTTTGGTATCGTGGCATTGGTTTTACATGTATTCTTTGACACTGACCTGATCAACTTGATCTCAGTAGCTATTCAAGAACCATTGAGAGCTGTTAACACGAGCTTGTTGGGGACATTGTTGATTTACAGCACTGGAAATTTCTTGTTTACCTTGGGGATTCACCAAAGCGTAATCAACGGAACCCTGCTAGATCCCTTACTGCTGACAAATATGAATGAAAACACGTTAGCTTTCGCAAATGGAGAAGAAATTCCAAATATCATGACTAGCGCCTTTGTTCCTACATTTGGAATGATCGGAGGGACAGGGAGTACACTCTGCCTGCTGATCGCTATTTTCATCTTTAGTAAGCAAAAAGCCCCTAAAGATTTGGGTAAACTAGCGCTGGCGCCTGGGGTGTTCAATATTAATGAACCTGTCATTTTCGGTTATCCGATCGTCTTTAATTTGCCGATGATGATTCCTTTCGTATTGCAGCCGGCTATTGGGATTGTGATTGGTTATTTCGCGACATCTTGGGGATGGATGAATTATACAGTGGCCAATATTCCTTGGACGACACCGCCTCTTCTGAGTGCTTTTCTGGCAACTGCGGGAGATTGGCGAGCCATTGTGGTACAACTTATTATTATCGTAATAGGAGTAGCGTTGTATTTGCCATTTATGAAAATCAGTGAACGTTCCGCACAGATTGCTGCAGAGAAAAATACCTGATTTTTTGACAAATTGAATAAAAGACAAAAAGGCTGTGACTCGTCTCTCAGTCTTTTTATCTATAACATCTAGTTTTACTGGTTCTTCAACTTTTTATGTTGGCGAATAAAAACGAACTGCCTCTTAATTCTAAACCTTATAGAAACTTCTGCAGGAGTATGGGATACGTGTAGAGTCATGAGACTTAACCATGATGAGAAAGAATTGACGTTTGATCATCAATGATGTGTTCTGAATGATGAAGTTAGGAGCTTTATCATCAATAAGCCAGCCTGAACAATGAAACTAGGGTATTAACATCAATTAATCCGTCTGAATGATGAAGAACAGTTTTACTTTTGTGAGGTGTTTCGTATAATTTAAATAGCAGATAAAGAGGAGATAGAACCATGCATAAATACGAACAGGTTGCTCAAGCGATACGAGATAGGATCCAAAATGGGACATACACACTAAAGAGTGCTTTGCCCGATCAAATGCAGTTGTGTAAAGAATTTGGGGCGAGCCGGATAACGATTAAGCGCGCCTTGAACTTGTTGATTGAGGAAGGTTATCTTTACAGCAGACAAGGCTCTGGGACCTACGTAATGAAAAATGCACTTGCTAAGAATGAGCTGGATTCCCGGTTTGATGTGTACACGGGCTTAACAGACCAACTTTCTGACCAAATCGTTACAAGTAAAGTGATTCAATTTGTCATTCGCAATCCTGCAGAAGATGAAGCAGACAAATTGTTGTTGACGGAAGAAGATTTCATTTATGATATTCAGCGGGTGCGATACGTAGACGGTGAAGAGTACTTGATCGAACACACTCTCATGCCTGTGGAAGTTATTCCGGATGTGACGAAGAAAGTCCTTGCCGGTTCGATTTATAGTTACATTCAACATACGCTGGGATTGAAGATAGGTGGATTGAACAGACGTATAACGGCTGAAAGACCGGATGAATTGGATCAAGAGTACCTATTTTGTACAAAGGAAGATCCTGTTTTACAGGTGGAACAAGTGGTTCATTTGATAGATGGAACGCCTTTTGAATATTCAAGGACCCGGCATCGTTTCGACAAAGGCGGGGTCAATGTCGTAAAAAATTATGGTGAGCATAGTTGAAGATAAAAAATTGCCGCTCGGTACTTATTCATTTAGGTAGCGGGCGGCAGTTTTTTTATTTCGCACGGGATTGTGTTAGTTGAATCATCGTATTATTGAACTCTTTTTGGAAATAAGTGACATTGCTTTCCTTATTGACGATCAAGCTGATGTAAAATTTTGGTGCATCTTCAATAGGGATTTTGACGAGATCGTAGTGGTCTTTTACCAAGATGTCAATCATGAAGGCAACCATGTTGGTAGAAGAAGCGATCGACAAGGCCGTTTGAATTTCTTTGGTAAAAAGGGTTTTTGGTTGTTTGATCAGATGAGTTTTAGCCCATTGTTCAAATACACGTTGATGAGTGTAACCTTGCGCCAAGGAAATAAAGACTTCTTGCTGGACATCTTCCACACGGACGAACTCTCTTGCAGCTAAAGGGTTATCAGGAGATGCCCAAAGAGCCAAATCTTGTGTCACTAAAGGAATCTGTATCAGGTTTTTGTCCTTGAATACAGACTGATCACTTCCAATGATCGCCAAAGGAACTTGTCCACTGCTCACTAGGTCAAGCATGACATCTGAACTTTCTTCTTCAATCAGCTTTAAAGAATTGGTGAATTTGCCTAAATGAGGCATCAGTTTGGACATAAAGTGGCCGCCGATCGTGGGCAGGAAACCGAAGTAGACAACTTGATTCTTTAAATCATGGATTTCTTCTTTAGCTGTATCAATAGTATTTAAAATTTGCTGGGAGTGTTTGAGCAGTATTTCACCAGTCTCGGTCAAATGCAAGTTCTTGTGAAGTCTTTTCCTATCAATCAGAGTAGTATCCAGCTCTTTTTCGAGACGTTTCAAAGACATGGAAATAGACGGTTGAGAGATATAGAAATGTTCGGCGGTAGCAGTGAAATTTAGTGTTTTTGCTAAATGGTTAAAATAGACTAAATCTTGTAAATTCATATAAGGCTCCTTCGAAAGATTGTGAAAACACAAACATAAACAAAAGATATGATAGTGTTTATTTTCATAAATAATGTTTATAGTACCATAAAAAAACAGTATTTTCGAACTAAATGATAGCATGATATACTATACATCTTGAAGCGTTTACAAAACGCTGGTGGAAGGTGTGGTCTTTTGAAAATAATCAAACAGCTCTTTTGGATTTTTTTATTCTCTTTTATAGGGGAAATTATTTCCGCTTTGATCGCTTCATTTATAGCAATACCCGGTAGCGTTATCGGGATGATCTTGCTGTTCTTAGCGCTGCAATTTAACTGGGTTCGCGTTGAGCAAGTAGATGAGGTCGGTACATGGCTGACAGATAATATGGGGATTTTCTTCGTCCCAGCAGGTGTGGGGCTGATGTCAAACTTTGGTGTCTTAGCAAATACTTGGTGGCAACTACTGATCATTATGGCAGTAACGACTATTTTGATGATGGGATTTGTTGGCAAAATAGTACAAAGTGTCAAAGGTATAGTGAAGAAAAATAAATTAGTTGAGAAAGGAGAAGGTTCGCATGCTTGAGAGTATTTTAAATAATCCAATGTTGTGGATCACAATAACTATTGGCCTATATCTAATAGCTGGGAAATTAAAAGCCAAATGGCCTAAGAATCCTTTGTTTACTCCGTTGGTATTTGCGATCATTGTCATTATTTTATTCTTGCTCGCAACAGATATCCCGTTAGAGACTTATAATACAGGCGGACGCTTCTTCAGTTTATTTGTAACTCCAGCTACAGTGGCTTTGTCTATTAAGCTGAAAAAGAATCTTGTATACTTAAAGAAATATTATGCAGCAATTTTATCGGGAATCGTTTCCGGAGTGATTTTCCATACGGTTATGATTTATTCTTTTGCATTGTTGTTCAAATTTGATCGGAATATGGTGGCAACTTTGCTGCCTAAATCGATTACTACAGCAATCGCAGTCGGTGTTTCTGACTCCTTAGGCGGTATTGTTTCTTTAACGGTTGCGGTAGTTGTGTTCACCGGAGTTATTGGAGCGGTCGTTGGTCAAACGGTCTTCAAGATCTTCAAAATTGACGATCCAGTGGCGCAAGGGGTGGCTCTTGGAAGTTCTTCTCACGCTATGGGAACAACAAAAGCGATCGAGTTAGGTGATGTTCAAGGCGCAATGTCAGGTTTATCGATTGTGGTTACCGGAATCATAGTGGTTATTCTAGCTCCGCTAACAGTACCGATCACAAATTTATTATTTTAATTTAATTTAGGTTATACTCTTAAAAAATAATACTTTAAAAGGATGGTTGAAAAATTATGGCAGATGAACAAATTATTAAATATGATGCACCAACAGTAGAACAAGAAATTGAGGTCGTAAGCACTTATAGACTTGAAGATGAAGCTCGTGCAGTAGTTCCTAAAGGTGGATTTGATTACATCTCAGGTGCTTCTGGAGAAGAATACACATTGAAACAAAACAACGAAGCATGGAAACGCAAAGGGATTTTGCCTCGCGTATTAGCAGATGTAGAAAATCCAGATACATCAACATCTATTTTGGGCCATGACATCAAAGTACCATTCATTATGGCTCCAATTGCAGCTCATGGATTAGCTCATGCTACAAAAGAAGCTGGAACAGCTAGAGGGATATCTGAATTTGGCGGAACGATCATGTCGATCAGTGCTTATTCTGGAGCTACATTTGAAGAAATCGAAAAAGGATTGAATGGCAACCCGCGTTGGTTCCAAATCTATATGAGTAAAGATGAAGATATGAATAAAAATATCTTAGACGAAGCAAAAGCTGATGGTGCTACAGCGATCATCTTAACTGCTGACGCAACTTTAAGCGGTAACCGCGAAAAAGATATGCTGAACAAATTTGTTTATCCATTTGGCATGCCGATCGTATCACGCTACTTGACTGGATCAGGTAAAAACATGTCTCTAAACAATATTTATGCTCAATCAAAACAAAAAATCTGTCCAGAAGATGTTAAATTTATCTCTGAATATTCAGGATTGCCAGTGTTTGTTAAAGGAATCCAAACTCCTGAAGATGCTGCCTTGGCTATTGGTGCTGGAGCAGCAGGCGTCTGGGTTTCTAACCATGGTGGCCGTCAATTAGATGAAGCACCAGGTTCATTTGATACATTGGCTGAGATCTCTAAAGCAGTTGCTGGTCGTGTGCCGATCGTATTTGATAGTGGTGTTCGTCGTGGAGAACACATCTTCAAAGCTCTAGCCAGTGGTGCGGATATCGTTGCTGTAGGTCGTCCAGTATTATATGGACTAGCTCTAGGCGGTTGGAAAGGTGTTAAATCTGTGTTAGACTACTTTGAAAAAGACTTACAACGTGTGATGCAATTAGCAGGAACGCAAACGATCGAAGACGTGAAGAATGCTCGTTTGTTTGATATGAAATACTAATTTAGAATGAATTTGAAACAGCGCAAGCGCCCCTTATTAGGTGCTTGCGCTGTTTTTGATAGATTAATTTCCGCGTAGGCGAAAAGATTCTTTAATGAAAGGCTGCAGAGTATTGCTAGCTTATAATTGGGACTGTTTTTCTTAGTAAATTGTAAGATATAGACGTTCTGCTTCACAATTTGGCAGAAGAAAGCGAGGTGATTATTAGGTAGAGAGGTTCTATCTAACGATTGGTAGGATTGAAGGGCGTATATCAGTAAATAGAGAGCCGTTACCTAATGATTCTAGAGAAAAATACGTTTGTTTTATGAACTAGATGTCTCATACTTCATAATTGCAGCTGAATCAGATCGAGAAGTGTGAAGTAGGTCGTCAAGTAATGAAGAACTTTTCATTAGGAGAGTTTTCGCTCAAGCGAAAAGCTGCTTTGTGGAAGTGATTGACCGGATAGCTCATAATTAGGAACTTTATTAAAGACGAATGGTGAGCTATAGACGCTCTACTTCCTGATTTGCGAGAAATAAGTGGGTCAATGATTAGGTAGAGGGGTGCTACTTCATAATTAGCAAGATAAAAAGTTGTTAATCATAATCTAGAGGAGCGCTACCGAAGCATTTCATAGAAAAACACGAGTCTTTTATGAGGTAGAGGAGTTATAGCTCACAAATGACAAGAAAAAATGGCTTGAATGATTAGGTAGCGTTGGTCTATCTAATCATTCAAGCTGAAAATTAGTCTAGATTAGTAGATAGCAGCAGTTTACCTAACAATTACAGCTAAACTAGATTGAGAAGTGTGAAATAGCTTGTCAGATAAGCAAAAATTTTTAGCGATTAAAAAATACTCCTTAAAAATGCGTATATGGATTTATGAAGTGAAAAAGAGGAGTGATAGGATGATCGTTAAAGAAAGGGAGACCCCTCATCGTCTATTAGTGATGAGATCTCTGGCAAATCGGATGATTTTATCTCGGGATGACCGCAATAAGTACAGCAATTGGGAAAAAGGCGATGAAGGAGAAATCACCTTTATTTCATTAACGACGACACGATTAACACGCGACTGTTTAATTTTGAATGACCTATATTTAGAAGTAAAAGGAAAAAGTTGTCAAATAGACAATTTAGTGATTACGGCAAAAGGACTATCTATACACGAAGTGAAAAATTTTGCAGGCGAGTATTATTACCAAAACGACAAAATGTATCATGGACGATATGAAAAAGAGGTGTACGACCCGACTTACCAAATCCGGAATGCAGAATCTGTCTTGCGTCAATTACTGGATCAGATGGGATATCATTTTGCAATCCAAAAGTATATCGTCTTTGTAAATCCAAATTTTACCTTATTTGGAGCGCCGAGAAATAGCGGGTTGATCTTACCGAGTATGATAGATGCTCATTTTACAACGTTAAATGAAATAACGGGTCATTTGAATCCACACCATCATCAATTTGCTGAGGAGATCAAAGAGCTGCACAAAGTAGATTTTTCTTTGCGAAATGTGCCTTATTATGATGACAACCTTTTGAAAAAAGGGGTGACTTGTGTTCAATGCGGTAAGTTCATAAACCAATTTACTAAAAAAAGAAGTTGTGTGTGTAGTCATTGCGGCAAAGAAGAATTGGTGTCGCATGCTATCATTCGACTCGCAAAAGAATGTAGGCTGCTGTTTCCTGATCAAAAGATCACTGTTTCTGTTCTTCTCAAATGGTGCGACTTTCAGTTATCTGCTAGCAGAATCAGGTATGCTTTAAACAAGCATTTAAAAGCTGAAGGTACCGGCAGATGGCGATGTTATAAATAATAAAAAATCAGTTGATTATTCACTGTGAACAGCTAAAATAAAAAGAAACAGAAAGGATGATCGTTATGCCATTTGTACATGTTGAATTAGTTGAAGGACGGACTGCAGAACAAAAAGCGGGTCTGGTCAAAGATATCACAGAAGCAGTAGTGAAAAATGCTGAAGTGCCAGCGGATCGTGTGCACGTTATTATTGAAGAGATGAAAAAGACCGATTACGCTGTCGGCGGCAAATTATTAGGATAGACAAGCTAAAAAGGTGCAGCCCTCAATGTGGAGGCTGCACCTTTTTTTATACCGTTTTCCTGCGTTTATAAAAGTAAAAAGGCAATCCGATAATGGTCAAGAAAATTCCTAATGCGGTGTTTGCAGGCTGTGTCAATAAAGTATTCACAACTATGAAACAGCCTCCAATGATAGCAATCAGAGGAATTACAGGATAAAAAGGGACTTTATAAGGGCGCACAAGTTCTGGTTCTTTTTTGCGCAAGATAAACACAGCGACAAAGACCAGCGTGTAGAAAATCCAAATCACGAAGACCAGCAAATCCGTCAGCTGGTTGTATTGACCGGTAAAAATCATTACGATAGCGATCAACAAAAGTAAGAGAGCACTGTTGGCTGGAACCTGCTGGCTGTTTAACTTTTTCAACCGGTTGCTGAAAGGCAATTCATTGTTTAAAGCCATGGCATAAGGAACACGAATCCCCGTCATCGTGTAGCCGTTGATCGTCCCAAAAACAGAAATTAAAATACCGATTGTCACCAGTTTCCCTCCAGAATTTCCAAACAGCAAATGAGCCACTTCTGCGGCAGGTATCGGCGTAGCCCCGAGTGCAGCAGCCGGCATCACTTGCAGATAAGCCAAATTGATCAATACATAAATCCCCATCACGGCTGTTAATCCAGCTACGATAGCTTTTGGCAAATCTTTTTTAGGGTCTTTCATTTCGCCGGCAATCGTACCAACGTTGATCCACCCGTCATAGGCAAATAATGTCGCGACCAATCCTGTACCTAATTTGGAAATCGTGGAGGTAGGAGTCATAAAGTCAGGCAGTAATTGGAACTGAACATCTCCTTGATGCAGCAGACCAAACACAATGATCACAAAAAGCGGGACCATCTTTGCTACTGTCGCTATGGATTGCAGGCGACCAGCTTTTTGAGTTCCCATCAAATTAGTCAGTATAATGGCACAAGCTGCCGCAATCGCGATAGGAATCACGTATGACTGTGTCAATCCCAACAAATTGACTGCTTGTGTCGCGAAAATAATTGATAAGGCAGCGATATTGGCTGGAAAATAAACAATTGTCTGTGCCCATCCTAAGAGGTAACTGATCAAAGGACCATAGGCACGGCGTAAGTAAACTACCATCCCACCTGTTTCCGGAATAGCAGCGGACAATTCTGCTGTTGTCAGTCCGCCGCAAATAGTGATTAACCCCCCTAAGACCCAAGCTGCCAGACCTAGCCCCGCCGTTTCAGTAGCTAAATAAACAGCTTCCGGTTTGAAAAACACTCCTGAACCGATGACGGTTCCCATGACAATAGTTAATGCTGTAAAAAAGGATATTTCTTTTTTTAAACCTTTAGTGGTTTCTTTCATAAAGCTCTCCGCCTTTATCTTGTGGTATCAAAGTTCTAATTCAACTCAGTAATGGCAACGCGTCTATTTAAACTAGCACCCCGTTTTTGCCTTTTCCTATTGTACAGGAATCTATATAGAGAAGAAAGGGGATGTAAATGCTGATTTCCATAATCCTTAGTTATAGGTTGAACAAAGACGCATCATCCGAATATTCTGAATATTTTATCACTTTTTTGCAAATGGACCTTACTTTTCCTTTTTTATGTGTTACTATATTAGAAATCGTTAAAAAAGATTAGAAAAGGGAGTCAATTAAATGAGAAGTAAAAAATGGTTAATTACAACACTTGGAGCGGCACTGGTATTATCAGCTTGTGGAGGAGGAAGCGCAGAGTCGACAGAAAGTTCAAGCGGCAGTGAACAAGTTGCTCAATACACGGCGCCTACTGAAATAGCTACTATGGATGCGAGCTTAATTACAGATATCAACAGCGCCAACTACATTGGGCATGTAGTAGAAGGTTTATTGCGAATTGATGAGAATGGGAAACCTGTTCCAGCGATTGCCTCAGAAGAAGGAACCATTTCTGAAGATGGTTTGACTTATACATACAAACTACGTGAAGATGCTACGTGGTCAAATGGAGAACCCGTTACGGCTAATGATTTTGTATTTGCGATCCAACGTTTAGTAGATCCGAATACGGGAGCTGCATACAGTTACTTAGCAGAGACAATAGTGAACGCTCCTGAAATCATGGCTGGAGAAGTGGATCCTAGCGAGTTAGGGGTCACAGCTGTCAGTGATTATGAAGTAACATTTGAATTGACTCAGCCGACACCTTATTTCGAGAATTTATTAGCTTTTACACCGTTCTTCCCACAAAATCAAACGTTTGTTGAAGAACAAGGAAGCGAATATGGAACTTCCAGTGATACTCTTTTAGCAAATGGACCATTTACCTTGGAGAATTGGGATGGCACTGGTTTAACTTGGGATTTAGTGAAGAATGAAGACTACTATGCGGCCGATGAAATTCAGTTGGATGAAGTGAATGTTCAAGTTATCAAAGAGACTAGCACAGCTGTGAACTTATTTGAAAGTGGACAGATCGACAATGCTCAATTAACCGGTGAAATGGTGAAACAATATGCCGGTAATGAGAATGTGGTCGTTCAAAATAAAGCCCGTACTGCTTACTTGGAATTTAACTGGGCAAATGAAAACCTGCAAAATGCAAGCTTAAGAGAAGCTTTGGGAATGGTCATCAATACAGAGGAGTTAGTTAATACGGTATTGGCTGACGGTTCAACAGAGATTACTGGCTTTTTACCGGTTGATTTTGTAAACAGTCCAATTGATGGAACAGATTTTACAGAAGCAGCAGAAAACCCATTAAACTATGATATTGCAGCAGCACAAGAATTATGGAACCAAGCAAAAGAAGAACTAGGTGTGGAGACGATTGAGTTGTCTTTAGTGGCGGATGATGATGAAAAGAACAAAAAAATCAGTCAATATATCCAAGGACAAGTCGAAAACAATTTGCCGGGAGTTTCGATCGAGATTCGAAACGTACCGAAAAAGAACCGGTTGGCTTTAGCTGATAATGATGAATTTGACTTGCTGCAAACGGGTTGGGGAGCTGACTTTGCGGATCCAATCAACTTTATGGATCTCATGTACAGTACCTCTGCTTATAATGAAGGAAGTTATGTGAATCCAGAGTTTGATGCCTTGATTGATGCTGCTAAAACAACGAATGCAAATAATCCTGAAGAGCGTTGGAATGATTTGGTTGAAGCACATAATATTTTAACCAGTGATGTGGGAGTTATTCCGTTGTATCAAGAAGCAGAAACACAATTGCGTGATCCTTCATTGAAAGGGATTGTGTTCCAATCTGTTGGAAATGAATTTGATTTAAGCCGAGCTTATGTAGAATAAGGAGTGACTAAAGAGTTATTGACGAGGTTCCGAATCTCATCAATAACTCTTTTTTGTGCTTGAACCAAAATAGTTGAATCAACTCTTTTATTACTGGTACTCTACAAATAGAAACAGCATTCATGAAGGAGGAATTTTAGTGAACGAAGAAACGATACTCATAACCGGTGCAGGGACAGGATTCGGAAAAGACATCGCATTCAAATTGGCTGAAATGGGTAAAAACGTGATCGCGAGTGTTGAAGCAATGTCGCAAGTTTCTTCATTAGAAAAGGAAGCGCAAGCTAAAGGCCTTTCCATGCAAATTGAAAAGCTGGATGTTACGAATGAGAAAGATCGTGCGAAAGCTTGGAAATGGGATATTGATATCCTCGTCAATAATGCAGCTATCAAAGAGGGCGGCTCATTGATGGATATTCCGGAAGAAAATTTGCGGAGTCAATTTGAAGTGAATGCGATCAGTCCAATCATCCTGACGAAAGAATTTGCGCGTGAGATGGTGAAGAAGCAAAGAGGGCGTATTGTATTTATTTCTTCGATCTCTGGATTGACCGTTAATCCGTTTTCAGGCCCTTATGCGGGTTCGAAGCATGCAGTAGAAGCGTTTGCAGATGCGTTAAGCAAAGAATTGCAAGAGTTCAATGTAGAAGTAGCCACTGTGAATCCGGGACCTTACCTGACAGGATTTAATGATCGCGAATTTGAGACTTGGAAAAATTGGCCAGATGATTCTGAACGCGTTTTTGATTACAGCAAATTGGCATTCCCTTACGAACAGTATGATCCAAAAGAAGTCATCGATCCAGCTGTCAAAGTCATTCTTGGGGAAACAAAAACATACCGGAATGTCGTTCCTGAAAAGATGGTTCCGCAGATCAAAGAGCAAATGGCGCAACTATGGGAGAAAAAGACAGATGATAAATTAGGCCAACGTCATGAAATGGTTCAAAAAGCCTATGATATCGAACCCGGAACACCTGCTGAATAATGTGGAAAAGTACACTGAAAAAGAATCGTTAGCGCTGGAATAGGCGTTAACGATTTTTTAAGCGTGTTTTTTTGGAACGTACTACTGAGTAGCTTGGTTTCTGGCTAGCTGATTTAATCCATGCAAGGTCTTCATTTGAAAAAAACAGGGGAGTTCTGGTCTGCGTTTAACATCAAGGAGAATTGATTCTTGGTGTTCAAACTGCATTCTTCATCAAAGAGGTTTTACCATTGATGTTTAAATCCTGTTATTCATCAACACGGCTTATTCTTTGAGGCTTGATGAATCAATCCTGATTTTCCATTACTAAATAGAGTCAATCTTCCACTAAGACCAAAAAATTATCTGAAAAAACATACCTTCCTAAAGCTATAAATGATTCAGCGTGAGTAATAGTGCGTATTTAATGGATAAAAAGAAACATTCACGAAGAGTATCCTGTATAATACATAAGAAGGAAGAGTTTAATTCAGGTAGAAGGTGGAGATGTGATGAGAGAATCAATCCAAGTGTATTATAGCCATTATTTTAATTTTACGGGTCGAATCAGTAGACGAGAGTATTGGCGGACTGTACTGTTTTTATTCATGGGGACAGTTGTTCTGACGTTGTTTTCTTGGATTTTCTTTGTTAATGCACTATTGACTTTGTGGTTCGTTGTGAATCTGATTCCTTCCATTAGTCTGCTTGCCCGCCGATTACACGACCGTAATCTTTCAGCATGGGTGATGTTGGCAGCTTTTATTCCTGGAATCGGGACTTTTATCCTATTGTTTTTGTTTGTTTTGCCGGGAACGCAAGGGTTTAATCGATTTGGTCCAGCAACGGACTCCTTTTATGGAGATAGCTACTACTCGAAAAGCAGCGAACAAAATCACTCATATAACTGCAATTCTCAGAGAGATAATTTGTATGATGAAGAAACTGCCTTTTCAGGTGATGACTGGGATGATTTTTAAGATAAGCATGGGGAACTTTTGTTTTTAAGACCACTAAATGAGAATGGTACCTAAAAAAGAGGAGGAGCAGTTGTGAATCATTACGAAAAAATACATAGTGGAGAACTGTACGATCCAAATGACGAGGATGTCTTGGCAGAACAAAGGGAATGCTTGGGAAAACTGTACGACTTTAATGCCACCCGCCCTTCGCAAATGAGAGAGCGAACGGTAACTATTGAAGGAAATGTTTGCTAAGATAAAGGAAGGTTGTTACATCGAACCTCCTTTACATGCAAATTTGGGAGGACACCATGTCCATTTTGGAAAAGGCGTCTATGCAAACTTTAATTTGACATTAGTGGATGACACACATATCTATGTAGGAGATCATGTTATGTTTGGACCGAATGTGACTATCTCTGCGGGAACCCATCCAGTAGCTCCAGAGTTGAGAGAAAAAGGGTTCCAGTATAATCTACCCGTACGGATCGGAAACAATGTCTGGATCGGATCCGGAGCGCAAATTTTACCCGGCGTAACAATCGGAGAGAATGCTGTCATAGGAGCAGGAAGCGTAGTGACGAAAGATATTCCGGCAAATGTAGTGGCTATAGGCAACCCGTGCCGACCAATGAGGGAAATCACGAAACAAGACAAAGAAGTTTCGCGGAAACCCATTTGATATTTAGGAGAAAGGACGATAGATATGAAACTGCTCATTACGTATGTTGTAGCACTGACTAATTTGTATGGTATCGCACCAAAAGACGTTGTTCTAGAGACATACAATACACAAAATCAGAAACGAGTAACTAAAGAAGACTTAGAAAAAGAAGTGGAGGCTTCAACGGCAGACCTTGCCCAACACTTTGTGATCTCCATGGAAGACTATTTTGTAGATGATTCATTAGTGTTGTTCGAAACAGACATTCCAAAGTTACTAGCAGAAAAAGCAGACAAGCCTCATTACATTCCAAAAAAAGAAGAGCTGCTTTGTTATCAAGATCATTACTATTTTGAGAAAACAACAGCTTACCAAGCGTTTTTCGATTATATGAAGGATTATTTTCATGGTGAAGAAGATTATACCCAAGAAGTATGCGAACAGATCTACGATACGATTCATTTAGATGGAAATACCAGTAATACATTCACTGAGTTACAACGAATGGGTGTGAGATTGAAAACGGAAGAACAAGTATTGTACATCCATAAGTTGGTCGAGGAAATGTTCTATTGTATGCGATTATGGCAAAACAATGGGCATTCGCTGGTCGAAATCGCGGAGATGCAAGGTGAGCCGGTAGAAAACTTGTATTCTTCGGGCGTTGCGGTGCAATTTTATGAAGAAGAGGATGAAGATTAAGTGCGTATCTTTTTAGCGTACAGTTGTGTCAAAGAGTGTATATTTCTTAATTTATTATAAAATTCTGTAGAATGTTCTTAAATTCTTCGTATTCTATAGGTATAATAGAAATATGACAGGTTAAAGGAGCTTATTTCCATGGATTTGTTGGCGGATTTTTTAAAGCAGTGTCAAAAACAATTGTACTGGAATAACAGTTCCCGCGTACTGGTGGCGGTATCTGGAGGCGTAGACTCTATAGTGTTGCTGGATATGATGCAGCAACTGCCAGATGATATAAAGCCTTGGTTCGGAGTCGTTCACGTCAACCACCAATTAAGAGAAGTTTCCATTCAAGAAGCAGAATTTTTGGAACAATTGTGTTGCAAGAAAAACATTCCGTTTTTTATGGCCAAATGGGACAAGTATCAGCAGCCAAAAGCTAATGTGGAAGAAGCGGCTCGGAAATTCCGTTATGCTTTTTTCCGGGATGTATTTGCTGAACAGCAGGCCACGCATTTGCTGACGGCACATCATGGAGATGATCAAATCGAAACCATCTTGATGCGGTTGGTACGTGGAGGTTCATTAGAGAGTATGGCTGGTATCAAAGCAGCTCGTCCTTTTTTAACAGGCGAGTTGATCAGACCGTTACTGTCGTATACGAAAGAACAATTGTATCAATACAGTACTGAACATGGACTGCAGTATTTTGAAGATGAAAGCAATCATAGCTTAGCGTATACTCGGAATCGGTACCGCAATCAAGTGATTCCGTTATTGAAACAAGAAACTCCTCAATTGGTGCCTCATTTTGCCAACTTTTCAAATGACTTACAAGATGCGTTAGCTGTGGCGCAGATAGAAATCAACCGACAACTAGCGATCATCAGCAAGAAGCTGCCCGATGGAAACTGGGTGATGGATCGCAAACCCTATCTCCATTTGGAAGCCGGTTTGCAGCGATTGGTGCTACAACAGTTATTGATGGAAGTTTATAAGGGCGGAGATCAACAATTTCAACGGCAGCACATCAAAGACCTGCATGGTTTAGTGAACAGCGACAAACCGAATGGGCAGATTGATTTGCCAGGGAAGTGGCTAGCCAAGCGAAGTTATGATACACTTACTTTTTCCTCGTTTAGTGAAAACAAAGTCTTTTTTGAACCAGATAAAAAATTGGAATTGGGTGAATGGGTGTATTTGCCACAAGGCGGAAAAGTTGGCTTGTTCCCTGCAGAAATAGACCAAAAGAGCAGCGAGCAGAGAGCAATCTGGCTGGATGCAGCGAGTGTGCAGCTGCCGTTAACGATTCGCCGCCGCCAAGCGGGAGATCGGATGTCGTTGAAAGGGAGTACCGGAACAAAAAAAATCAAAGACATCTTGATTGATCGAAAGGTCCCCTTGGAACAGCGAGATGAGTTGAGAATTGTCTGTGATGCTACGGGAGACGTGATTTGTTTCCTTGGATTCAAAGATTCAAGATTGTCTATTGAGCGGGAAACTGATACAATACAGTACATACTAATTCATGACCCAAACGGTGATGAAAGTTAAAAAGGAGAACTTAATTTTATGCAAAACGATATCGAAAAAATTTTAGTAACTGAAGCTGAGATCCAAAAACGAACTCGAGAATTAGGGAAAGAATTAAGCGCAGAATATGAGGGGAAAGATCCTTTAGTAGTAGGAATTTTGAAAGGTGCTGTCCCATTTTTATCTGATTTGACGAAAGCTATGGATACTTATTTAGAAATGGACTTCATGGATGTGTCAAGTTACGGAAATGCAATGGTTTCTTCAGGAGAAGTAAAAATTTTAAAAGATTTAGACACGAATGTGGAAGGCCGCAATATTTTAATCGTAGAAGATATCATCGATAGCGGACGTACGTTATCTTACATCATCGATATGTTTAAATACCGCAAAGCAAAATCCATCAAAATCGTTACTTTGCTTGATAAACCAGAAGGTCGTGTGGTGCCATTAGAAGCTGATTATGTAGGTTTCTTAGTGCCAAATGAATTTGTAGTAGGATATGGTCTAGACTTTATTGAACATTACCGTAATCTTCCTTACATTGGTGTGTTAAAACCTAAAATTTACGAGTAAAAATGTTTGGTCAATTATGGTCAAATATGTTATGATTAAGTGGATTCAGTCGCAATAAAAATATAAATAAATGAAAAGTTTGAATGAAAGTAAGGGAGGTCGACTGTGTGAAAAAGGGATTCTTAAAAAATGGGATTTTTTATGCCATTGTGTTTATCGGGATCATCGGAATCGTATCTTGGGCGACCGGAGGAAACTCTGATGAACAAAGCCAAGGTATTTCAGCTAGTGATTTTGTAACGCAATTGGAAAATAATGAGATCGAATCATTTACCATGCAACCAAATGCTGGTGTCTACTCGATTTCAGGTAAATACCGAGAGGAACAACCTGCACAAGAATCGGAAGAAAGCAGCAACATTCCGATTATTGGAACAACTGATTCAGAAGTAACAAACTTTACGACATCAATTTTACAAAATGATCCAATCGTTTCTGAAATATGGGAAGTATCAAAAGAAAACAATACTGAAGTGACTCCAATGCAAGAAGAGTCATCAGGTGTATGGGTTACATTATTGATATCTGTCTTACCTTTAGTCATCTTCATCTTCTTTATTTACATGATGATGGGACAAAGTGGTCAAGGCGGCGGCGGACAAGGTGGCCGTGGAGTCATGAACTTTGGTAAATCAAAAGCCAAAGAAGCCGACACAAAAGCAAGTAAAGTACGCTTCTCAGATGTCGCCGGAGCGGAAGAAGAAAAAGAAGAACTTGTCGAAGTTGTTGAATTCTTAAAAGATCCAAGGCGTTTTGCCAACTTAGGCGCTCGTATTCCTGCAGGGGTTTTATTAGAAGGACCTCCAGGTACAGGGAAAACGTTGCTGGCTAAAGCCGTTGCCGGTGAAGCAGCAGTACCATTCTACTCCATCTCAGGTTCTGAATTTGTGGAAATGTTTGTTGGGGTCGGAGCAAGCCGTGTACGTGATTTATTTGAAACAGCTAAGAAAAATGCACCAGCGATCATCTTTATTGATGAGATTGATGCAGTTGGTCGCCAACGTGGAGCCGGTATGGGTGGCGGACACGATGAGCGTGAACAAACATTGAACCAATTGCTGGTTGAAATGGATGGTTTCTCAGGAAATGAAGGAATCATCGTTATTGCAGCAACAAACCGTGCTGACGTATTAGACCCAGCGTTGCTTCGTCCAGGTCGTTTTGACCGCCAAATCATGGTTGGTCGTCCAGACGTTAAAGAACGTGAAGCAATCTTGAAAGTACATGCGAAAAACAAACCGCTTGCTGTCGATGTAGATTTAGGCGTAGTGGCTAGACAAACACCAGGTTTCGCCGGTGCAGATCTAGAAAACTTGTTGAATGAATCAGCTCTAGTAGCTGCAAGAAGAAACAAGAAGACGATTGATGCTTCAGATATCGATGAAGCTCAAGACCGCGTTATTGCAGGTCCAGCTAAGAAAGACCGTGTGATCAGTAAAACGGAACGAGCTATGGTGGCTTACCATGAATCAGGACATACAATCGTGGGTATGGTATTGAATGATGCTCGTGTCGTACACAAAGTTACGATCGTCCCTCGTGGACGTGCTGGCGGATATGCAATCATGCTTCCTAAAGAAGATCGCTTCCTAATGACGAAAAAAGAAATGACTGAACAGATTGTTGGATTACTTGGTGGACGTGTGGCTGAAGAAATGGTCTTTGATTCTCAATCTTCTGGAGCCAGCAACGACTTCCAACAAGCGACACAATTGGCCCGTAGTATGGTAACTGAGTATGGAATGAGTGACAAACTTGGTCCAGTACAATATGAAGGAAACAGTCAAGTTTTCGTTGGTCGTGACTACGGAAATACAAAAGGTTTTTCTGAGCAAATTGCTTACCAAATCGACCAAGAAGTATTGGCGATCATGAATAAAGCACATGATGAAGCGCGCAGAATTCTAGAAGAACATAAAGAAGCGCACAAATTGATTGCTGAGAAATTACTAGAACTTGAAACATTAGATGAACGCACAATCAAGAGTTTATTTGAAACAGGAGAAATGCCTCCAGTGACAGAAGACGAAGAGTTCCCACGTGAAAAACGTGAAGGAGAAGGCTTATCTTTTGAAGAAATTAAACGAGCTCGTGAACAAAAAGAACGCGAACGTGAACAACAAGCTAAATCTCAAGGTCAGGAAGCAGCAGAAAATCCTGAAGAAATAGTTGAAGAAGCTAAAAAAGAATTGGGTACTGATGAAGATCAGCCTTCACAAGGTGACGATACTGCATTGACACCGCAAGGGAACGAATCCGACAATGAAGAAACGGATTCAGACTCACATAAAAAGTAGACAAAAAGTTAGTAAAATTGTATACTGAATAACAAAATGAAAGAGGGTTGCGGCAAAATCCGCAACCCTCTTTCATACGATATGAATAAACGAAAGAATCAGAAAGTAGGGGAATGAATGTCAGATTATTTATTGAAAAGTGTTTGTTATGATGGTCAAATCCGTGTTTTTACGATCGATGCCACAGAAACGATTGCAGAAGCACAACGCAGACATGACACATGGAGTGCATCTTCAGCAGCACTAGGGCGTACAATGGTTGGAGCATTGCTATTAGGTGTAATGGTAAAAGGTGATGAAAAGGTAACTGTCAAAGTAGAAGGTAATGGGCCAGCTGGCCATATTATTGCGGACAGTAATGGTAGAGGAACTGTAAAAGGATATATTGCCAATCCTAAAGTAAGTTTACCGTTGAACGAAAAAGGTAAAATCGATGTTCGTGGAGCTGTTGGAACAGAAGGTACATTAACGGTAACCAAGGACTTAGGTTTGAAAGAACCATTTGCTGGACAAGTTCCGTTGATCAGTGGAGAATTAGCAGAAGACTTTACGTATTACATGGCAACAAGTGAACAAACACCTTCTGCAATTGGATTGAGTGTTTTAGTAGATACAGATGAGTCTATCAAAGCTGCTGGCGGATTTATGATCCAAGTTATGCCAGGTGCAACAGAAGAAACAATTGCAGCTGTCGAAAAAGCTGTTGCAGAAATCCCGATGGTTTCTAGATTAATGGAAAATGGCGAAACTCCTGAAGAAATCCTGAACCGTCTAATGGGTGAAGGCAATGCAAAAATCTTAGAAAAAATGCCGATCGCTTTCGAATGTGATTGTTCAAAAGAACGTTTTGCCGGAGCTATCGTGTCGCTAGGTAATAAAGAAATCGACGACATGATCACTGAAGACCATGGTGCTGAAGCAGTTTGTCACTTCTGTGGCAACAAGTACCACTTCTCAGTAGAAGATTTGGAAGAATTAAAAGCTAACGCGTAAAAACGCTCATCATGCAAATAGAATGATTGTTAAGAGCTGAGGCTGCTTGACATTGACTGCTGAAAAAGTTCCCTAGTAATTTGGGACTTTTTTTCAGCAGCTTTTTTGTTTTTAGAGGAGAGCAGAACGTCTGTAAAGAGAGTTGCGTGCCATAATGGACGCTCGATTTGGAAAAAGGGAACGTAAAAATGATTTGCGTTCCTTTTTGGGAAGAAAACGAGGAAAAAGGTGACGCAACAATAATTTACGTTCCCTTTTAAAGAAAATTCGTTCAAATTCGGCACATAAAAGAAAAAAACTGATTTTTCAATAAATGTAAATGATTGCATTTGCGAAGAAAGAACGATAGACTAGGGAGGAAGAACCCACTAAAAGTAAGAATAGTTGAAAAATAGGAGGCTTTAAGTATATGGGAAAAGTTGTACATTCAGTTTCAGATTTGATCGGTGTAACACCGCTCTTAAGATTGACAAAAGTCGTTCCGCCAGATGCTGCAGAAGTATACGTTAAATTGGAATCCTTTAACCCAGGTGGAAGTGTTAAGGACCGTATTGCGTTAAACATGATTGAAGTAGCTGAACAAGAAGGTAAATTGAAAAAAGGCGATACTATTGTAGAACCGACAAGCGGAAATACAGGTGTTGGTTTAGCTATGATCGGTGCTGCTAAAGGGTACAAGGTGCTGATCGTTATGCCTGACACGATGAGTGTGGAACGCCGCCAATTAGCGCAAGCTTATGGAGCTGAAATACTGCTGACTCCTGGTGCTGACGGCATCAAAGCTTCCATTGCTAAAGCAACCGAATTGGCTGAACAAGACGGTTTCTTTATGCCGATGCAATTTGAAAACTTAGCCAACCCGGCAGTTCATGCTGCAACGACTGGTCCAGAAATTTTGGCAGCTTTCGATGGAGAAGCGCCAGATGCATTTGTGGCTGGTGTTGGAACGGGAGGAACACTGACTGGAGCGGGTAAAGTATTAAAAAATGTGGATCCTGATATTACGATCTATGCTGTCGAGCCTGCTGAATCTCCAGTGTTAAGCGGTGGCGATCCAGGATCTCACAAGATCCAAGGTATCGGAACAGGATTTGTGCCAACGGTATTGGATACTATTTTATACGATAAAGTGCTTCAAGTAACCAGTTCTGATGCGGCTGATATGGCAAGACGTTTAGCAAAAGAAGAAGGATTGTTAGTCGGGCCATCTTCTGGTGCTGCGATCAAAGCTGCTATCGATGTAGCTAAAACGATGAAAAGCAATGAACGTGTAGTAACAGTTGCTCCTGACAATGGAGAACGTTACTTGTCGACAGGTGTTTTTGATGTAGAACAATAAGAATTTAATGAGCAGTAAGTCCCCAAGAAGAACGTTGAATTCATCTTGGGGGCTTTTTTGATGGGGAAAGGCCTATAAAGGTTCTTCATCTTCTAATGTCGGTAAAGAAATTTCTTCCGGCTTATAGGGCTGCTTATGGAAAGTCATGGGAGCACCTTAAGTCGAAAACTGTGTCTCAAGGCGTGCGAGCGTTGCCGAAGCTGTTGGAGCGCTAGCGACTAAAAAGCAGCAATTGAATCCAGAATTTCGACACTTTTTCAACGATTTTCACTGTCTTTTCAAACCGGTTTAAAATATGGTATGATAGAGTATATGAAAATCGTTTGAGGGCGTTAGTGGTTAATCAGCTAATTGCCTTGCTTTTTTTGCGTGCTCTTGGCATTATAAAGGGTGAATTGAGAAGCTAAGAAGAATGGAGAGAAACTAATGAGCAATGAAAATTCGCATGTAGAAGAATTGAATGATCAATTGCAAGTACGCCGTGAAAAACTACAAACATTGCGTGATCGCGATATTGAACCGTTCGGTGGCAAATTTAACCGTACCCATTTGTCTAAAGAGCTACATGAAACATATGATGCATTAACGAAAGAAGAAATTGAAGAAAAAAACATCGAGGTAACCGTTGCGGGTCGTATCATGACGAAACGTGGTAAAGGGAAAGTAGGATTTGCTCACTTACAAGACCGTAAAGGACAAATCCAACTTTACGTTCGTAAAGATGCTGTTGGAGAAGACGATTACGAAACATTTAAAAGTGCCGACTTAGGAGATTTTATTGGAGTTACAGGAATTCTAATGAAAACAAATACGGGAGAAGTTACTGTAAGACCTACTTCACTTACTCAATTGTCTAAAGCTTTACGTCCATTACCGGACAAATACCATGGTTTGACGAATGTAGAACAACGTTACCGTCAACGCTACTTAGACTTGATTAGTAATCCAGAAAGCTATGACCGTTTCGTTAAACGCAGCCAAATCATTGCTGAAGTGCGTAAATATTTAAACAACCAAGACTATATTGAAGTAGAAACACCAACTCTTCACAACATTGCTGGTGGGGCGGCAGCCCGTCCATTTACAACACATCACAATGCATTGGACATGGAATTGTATCTGCGTATCGCTCTAGAATTGCATTTGAAACGATTGGTTGTCGGGGGAATGGAACGCGTTTATGAAATTGGACGCGTATTCCGTAACGAAGGGGTCGACACGACCCACAACCCTGAATTCACGATGTTAGAAGTTTATACTGCTTATACTGACTACGAAGATGTGATGGACTTAACTGAAGGCTTGATTCGTACCGTTGCTCAAAATGTTTTGGGTACTGGGAAAATTTCTTATAATGGAATAGACATTGATCTAGAAACCACTTGGAAGAGAATCCATATGGTTGATGCCATCAAAGAACAAACAGGCGTTGATTTCTGGCAAGAAATGACCGATGAAGAAGCGCGCGAAATTGCTAAACAACACAGTGTCCCTGTAGAAGCGCATAGCCAATTTGGCCATGTGGTGAATGAATTCTTTGAAATGTTTGTGGAAGAAACGTTGATCCAACCAACATTTGTTTATGGACATCCAGTGGAAATTTCTCCATTAGCGAAGAAAAATCCTAAAGATCCACGTTTCACAGACCGTTTTGAAGTCTTTATCGTGCAACACGAATACGGCAATGCGTTTAGTGAATTAAATGATCCAATCGACCAAAGAGAACGATTTGAACAACAAATGAAAGAACGTGAACAAGGAAACGATGAAGCTCATCAAATCGATGAAGATTTCCTTGAATCATTAGAATACGGTATGCCGCCAACAGGTGGACTAGGAATCGGAATCGACCGTTTGGTGATGTTATTAACAGACGCACAATCTATTCGAGACGTACTACTATTTCCAACAATGAGAAACCTGTAGAGAGCAAGCTGGATTGATCAGGTTTTCGGATATAAGATTCCTATCCAAGTTATGAAAGAAGATAACTATGGATAGGAATCTTTTTTTGTTGGGTACACATAGTCATTAACGACTTTGAGTTCTTTAGCAGTTCTATTGAACAACTTACCAAGCCCGTTCATTCTAGCTCCCATCTTGGCTGCTATGAATCTAGCTATCTCAGTAGTAACCTTATTGATTCATTTGACTAGCAATAGAACATAGAGACTAGGAGTTTTTCCTGGTCTTTTTTATTTTCTTTTTCTTTTCAAAGTGAATCGTTCACAGAAATGAGGAAAAACTAGTATAATGTAACTAAAGTAGAGGAGCTCATGAATGAAAAAGGTAACCTTGGTATGTATGTACTTATCTTGCAATTATTCCATTAGTAAGAGATGCACAAGTTCATTAGGTTTTCATCAACCATTTTAACTCGTGCGGATAGAGATATGAATGAAATGAAGGTTGCCCTAGCACATAAAGACTCCTCTGTTTACAAAAATAGAACTAACAACTGGGAGTGTTTCTACTTATGAAAGATTCAAAATATATCTCGTTTCTTGGCGGGAAAAATTTATTATATACATTAGGCGTATTCATTATGGTAGGAATATTGATCTTCATTTATGATCAAATTGCCTTCATTTTTGAACCGCTGCTTGTTTTCTTTTCATCGATTATAGCGCCGGTTATTTTAGCTGTATTAACTTATTTCTTATTTAACCCATTAATTGACTGGCTGGAAAAACATCGATTGAAACGTATCTGGGGAGTCATTCTCTTATTTGTTGTTTTAATAGGTGCTTTAGTTGGGTTAGTATTCTTAGTCGTTCCATACATCAGTGAACAAGTTACTCAATTTGTAGAAGCTTTTCCCGGGTACGTAGACAGCATTGGTGCTGCCATCATGGGATGGACGGAGAATTCAGTCTTTGAAGAAACGACGAATAACGTAATTGAATGGTTCAATGGTTGGATAGGAGAATTGCCAAGCAATATTGTGAATTACTTGACAACAGCTATCACAGGGATTTCAAGTGTCGTTTCTACGGTATCCAGCTTTATCGTTATAATGGTAACTTTCCCTATTATTCTATTCTTTTTATTGAAGGATGATAAAAAGTTCGTTAATTATGTGATGAAGATCATTCCTCCAAAATTTAGAAAAGATACACACTCTTTAGCTGTAATCATTGCAGATCAAGTTGGCTCCTATGTTAAAGGCCAATTAACGATTTCGTTATTTTTAGGTATTATGATGTTTATCGGATTCTCCATTATCGGTTTGAATTATGCGGGAATTTTAGCTATTGTAGCCAGTGTTACTAGTATCATTCCCTATATTGGCGCCACACTGGCAATGATACCGGCAATTATTATCGCCTTGACTACATCGTGGTTTATGCTGGTCAAGTTGATCATTGTTTGGTTGGTTGTCCAATTCTTAGACGGAAATCTTGTGGAACCAAATGTTATGGGAAAAAATTTAAAAATCCATCCATTAACAATCATCATCGTCCTGCTTGTGCTGGGTGAGCTCTTAGAATTAGTTGGATTGATACTTGGAGTACCAATTTATGCGATCAGTAAGGTAATCGTGACTTTTGCATTCCGCAAATTCAAACACCGCTACAATCGCTTTTATGCAAGTGAAGCAGGCGAATATGAAAATGTCGAATTTACACCGGACACGTATCAAGTAGATGAGAAAAAATAAAAACGATCCTTAACTATAACTATTGAAACAAATATAGGGACAGATTAATTTGACAAAGGGAGGCGACATTGGTCACCTCCCTTTTATTATGCTTGCTATTTTATTGAATAATTACTATAGAAGAAAGAGAAAACATTAGTCAATAATAAAGGCGATGAGTAAAAATCCATCTTAATGGATAGTTACTCTTAATAAATGCGAAGTTATATGAAAAAGAACGGTATTTTTAAAACAGGAATGATTTAATAAAATAATCATCATAATATTCGGGTTATTAAACAAAAAATGAGTAAAAGAATTATCTGAAAAATAAATGTTCAGTAAAACAAAAAAAGTTCAAAAAAAGAAAGAAAATGTTTGACGAGCCCTTGTTATGGTGGTATATTAATACATGTCGCTGAGGCATATGTAAAAGAAACAACAAGTTCTAGTAAATTAAATGTAAAAAAAGTGTTGACAAACATTTTCGACTTTGATATTATTTAGAAGTTGTCGCTCAAAGCGATGAGAACGAAATTAGACCTTTGAAAACTAAACAAAGTAAGACGAACCAAACGTGTAAGGAAGTTTTGGCAAGTGCCAAAACAAACAAATTAGTGAATATTTATTCGCTAGCAATCAATTAATGAGCTACA